>JABWBC010000161.1 GCA_013360695.1 Phycisphaerales bacterium | reverse complement strand
ATGTCGGCGGCCGGCGCGGGCGACGCGGCCTTGGCGACCGCACGCGTCGCCTTCTTCTTCGCCGACTTCTTCGCGCCACCCTTCTTCTTGGCGGGCGCTTTCTTCGCCGGCGCTTTCTTGCCGGCCTTCTTCGATGCTTTCTTCTTGCCCTTCTTCTTTGCCATGCGTGTTCTCCTGGCGCCCATCCACCCGCAGAACGCGTCGGAGGCGCTGTTGTGTTGTGCAAGAAATTACCCCAAATGGTCCGGCTCGGCAAGTCAACGCGCCGGCACACGCCCGCCTCTGGGCCTCGACTCGCCCGAGTTCTACAGTCAGCCCGTGACCTTCCGATCCTCATCCCGCTTCGACGTGGTGGTCAGCGACATCGACGGCTGCCTCGCCCCCGAATCCCACGCGCCGATGGACTCGACCACCCTCCTTTCCATTCGCGCCCACAACCTGGCCGCCATCGAAAGGCGCGATCGACCCGTCCTCACACTCTGCTCGGGCCGCCCCCTCCCGTTCGGCGAGGCACTCGCCCGAATGCTCGCAAACTCCGTGATGCCAGTCATTTGCGAGAACGGCGTGTGGCTCTATGACCCCCGGAGCAACACCTATCTCCGCGACCCCGCCATCACGCCCGACCATCAACGCATGGTGGCCGAGGCCTCGCGCTGGGTCGAACTGAAACTGGGCCCCAGGGGCGTCGTCATCCAGCCCGGCAAGACCTCATCGATCGCCCTCTACCACGACGACACGCTCTTCCTCCGTTCCCTGGAGGGAGAGGTCCGTTCCGCCTTTGCCGCCCACGGCTGGACCTTCCGCGTCTCCATGACCTGGCTCTACATCAATTGCGACCTCCCCCACGTCAGCAAGTCGACGGGAATCGACCGGCTGGTGGCGATGATGGGCCTTGATCCCAATCGCCTGGCCGGCATCGGCGACACCCCCGCCGACGCCGCGATCGCGGACCGGGTCGCGTACTTCTGCTGCCCGGCCAACGCATCGCCCGGCATCAAGCCGCGGGCGAACTACATCTCGCCCCACGAGGAGGCCAAGGGTGTGCTCGACATCCTGGAGCACCTGCGCGGCGTTTGACCCGGCGGCCAGACGAGGAAACGCGACAGCGGATTCTCAGGGCGGAGACTCGATCACTTCAACAAAAGGGCTCCGGCCGTGCCGTTCTGCATTTGGCCACTTGGCCATTTGGCGATCTGGCCTGGACCACCAATACCCTTGCCCATGCAGCCCGACGACGAAGTCTGCCTGTGCTTTCACGTCTCGCTCCGCAAGATCAGGGGCTATCTCGCGCGTGAGAATCCGCCCGTCGCCTCGTTGATCTCCGAGTGTCTGGGCGCGGGAACCGGTTGCATGTGGTGCGTGCCCTTCCTCAAGCACCTACACGCGCAGCACATGAAGGGAGAGACGCCCGACCTTTCAATCTCGCCCGAACGCTACGCCGGCGGCCGGCAGGACTATCGCGACACCAACTCGCGCGATGACGATGTCGTCCGCGAGGCCAAGGGCGAGGGACCGACGACATAGCCGAAGGCGTCAAACCCGGAGGCCTCAGAAAGCGCAGCGGTTGTGGAATCGAAACGGGCCGAACTCTGGGGGCTCAGAGTTGCGTTCTCACCTCCGCACGCCGCATCACGAATGCCGAATACCGCGAACCACCTTCGCGCTCCTCGAGACCTTCGAATTCACGTCCGCCCCCGCGGCCTCAGCAGTGCACCCTGCCTTGCTACTTCTTCTCCACGACCTCCACCAGCTCGATCGTGAAGATCAGGTCGGTCTTGGGCGGAATGTCAGGCGGTGCTCCCTCGTCTCCATAGGCCTCCTTCGCCGGAACCAACAGCCGGCGCACGCCCCCCACCATCATGCCCGGGATGCCCTCGCGCCAGCCCGGGATGAGCTGATGAAGCGGGAACTTCACGGGCTCCGAGCCTCGCGTGGAATCGAAGACCTTTCCATCGGGGAGCGTGCCGTGGTAGTGGACCTTGATGACGCTGTTCGGCATGGCGGTCGCGCCGGAGCCGAAGACCAGATCGATCGCGACGACACCCGACGGGAACTTGATGGTTGACAGGCCGGGAAGTTTCTTGCCGCTCGGCGTTTCGTACAGCTCCACGCCGGGGTTGTTGGTCGCCATGGGATCTCCTTGTGTCTTCGCGCCGACCGCACCGGTTTTCTGGGGCTGTTCCGCAACCGCTGGCTCGCTCTTCACGTCGCCGGTCGCCGCGTGGGTCCGCACATCGCGCCGCGTCGACGAACCATCGCCCGCGCAGCCGACGAGCACGCCCATCGCCAACCCGAACACGATGCTCGCCCGACATCGGACCTTCATCAGCAATTCACGCCTCATCGCTCACGCCTCGATCAGCACCTTGAACCCACCCTGGGCCATCCGCTTGAGATCAAAGGGCATGTTGTTCGGGTCGCACTTGAGACGCTTGTCGCTCATCACCTTCGCGATCACGCGCTTGCGGTCGGCCTTGCTCTTGTAGAGGATCCACGAGAACAGGATGCTCTCGCCCCGCTTCGGCTTGACCAGCTTCGCGAACGGCATCCCGAAGTCCTTCGGCGTCTCCTCGAGCACGCACTCCTTGTAGTCGAGCGCGCCGTGCTCCTTCCAGACCTTGGCCGCGATCTTCGCGAGCTTCTTGTACGCCGCCATCTTGCTGGTCTTCACCGGCAACACGAATCCATCCACATATCCCATGGTCTGCTCCTTGTGTCAGTGTCCGCCGATCATACCGCGGTTCGTCGCGACACACCCGCTCCTGAATCCAGCCCTCGCCCGCTTTCCCTCACTAAGATTCAATTGGATGCCGTCCGATTTCGCCAACTCCGATCGACCCGTGATCGCCATTTCGATGGGCGACCCCGCGGGAATCGGCGCGGAGGTGATCGTCAAGGCGCTGGCCCGCCCCAACGCTCAGCCCAACCTCGGCTCGCTCGCGCAGTTCCGCATCATCGGCTCCGCCGCCGCGATCGAACGCGCCGCCGCCAACGCCGGAATCCCCGCGTTCTGGCGCGTGGTCGACCACGATCGGATCGGCGACGCGAAGGTACTGAACCCCGGCGGCAACTCTGACACGGGCGACGTGCTCATCATCGATCGGCACGCCTCGCACGAAGTCTCCATGGGCAAGGTCAGCGCCGCCGCGGGACATCTCTCGTTCCACTTCGTCGACGACGCGATCGCGATGGCGCTCCGCCCCGCGGGCGACCCCTGGCACGCCGATGCGATCGTCACCGGGCCGATCTCCAAGGAAGCCTGGAAGCGCGCCGGGCACGGTCGATATCCGGGGCACACCGAACTGCTCGCGGAACGCTGCGGCGTTCCCTCCGCCGCCATGCTCTTCCATGCACCCGCCGATTCGGGCGCTGGCCGGCGCGAGCTGAATGTTGTCCTGGTCACCATCCACATTCCCCTGATGCGTGTCGCGGGCATGCTGACGGTCGATCGCATCGCCCGCGTGATCGAGCAGGGCGCCGCCGCCCTCCGCGAATTCGGGCATGAAGCGCCGCGCGTCGGCGTCTGCGGGCTCAACCCGCACGCGGGTGAGCACGGCCTGATGGGCGACGAAGACGATCGCGTCATCGTTCCCGCGATCGAGCTCGCTCGCTCGCGCGGCATCAACGCCGAGGGCCCCTTCCCCGCCGACACCATTTACAACGCCGCCCTCCGCGGGCGATTCGACCTCGTCGTTGCGATGTACCACGACCAGGGTCTCATCCCCGTCAAGGTGCTCGCCTGGGATTGTGCCGTCAACGTCACGCTCGGCCTGCCCATCATCCGCAGCAGCCCCGACCACGGTACGGCGTTCGACATTGCGGACCAGAACATGGCCGACGCCGGGAGCATGACCTCCGCAATCGAGCTGGCGATCCGGATGGCCACGCGGAAGGCCGCAACGGCGCGATAGCCAGTTCCAAACGTCAGACTTTCCCGCTCGCGCCCGTTCTCCGGCTATCATCCGCACCCACCAACCCAAGGCTCATCCTGCATGTCCGACACGCGCGTTCCAACCAGCGCGGGCGACGCCACGCCCGTCAGCCCGCTCCGCGAGCTCCTCGCCATCGCCGGCCCCACCGTCGCGACGATGACGTCGTACACCCTCATGACCTTTACCGACAAGTGGCTCGTTTCACGCCTCGGACCCGAGTTCGTCGGCGCCCAAGGCAACGGCGGCGTGGCGGCCTGGGTTCCTCAGTCCATCGCCGTCGGCACGCTCAACGTCATCAACAGCTTCGTCGCCCAAAACCTCGGCGCCGGACGCGCCGATCGCGGACCCGCCTATGCCTGGAACGGCCTGTGGCTCTCCGTCATCTACTGGATCGTCGTGCTCCTCCCACTCGCCGGCGCGCTGCCGGGCATCTTCAGCTCCACCGGCATGGACCCGCAGCAGGCCACGTGGGCCGGTGAATACGGGCGAATCCTCCTCTTGGGCAGCCTGCTCAATCTCTGGACGCGCGGGCTCTCGCAGTTCTTCTATGGCATGCACCGCGCTCGCGTCGTCATGACCGCGGGCATCGCCGCCAACATCGTCAACCTCTTCATCTCCGCCGTCCTCGTCTTCGGCAACGGCCCGGTACCCGCAGATCTCGGCCTGTTCGGGCGCGTGTGCGGCGACGCCGGTGTCGCCCTCGGCATCGCGCCCATGGGCATCGCGGGCTCGGCCTGGGGCACCGTCATCGCCTCGGGCCTCGAGTTCCTCATTCCGCTCGCCGTCTTCCTCGGCCCGAAGATGAACGCCGCTTACCACACCCGGCGCGCCTGGCGCTGGAGCATGTCGCACGTGAATGACATCGGGCGCGTCGGCTGGCCCGCGGGCCTCATGTTCGGCAACGAGATGGTCTGCTGGGCGGTGTTCATGGTGTATCTCGTCAGCCACTTCGGACGCGAGCACGCCTCCGCGGGCTGGATCGCCCACCAGTACATGTCCCTCTCGTTCATGCCCGCCGTCGGAATCTCCGTCGCGTGCCAGGCCGTCGTCGGAAAGCAGATCGGCGCCGGCCGCCCCGACCTCGCCGAGAGCCGCGCCTGGCTCGCCACCAAGCTCGCCGTCGTCTACATGGGTATCTGCGGCGTGCTCTTCGTCGTCTTCCGCGCCGACCTCATCCGCCTCTTCATCGAGGACGGCACGCCGCCCGATCAGATCTCGGAACTCGTCCGCCTTGGCTCGATGATGCTGATCGCAACCGCCGCGTTCCAGCTCTTCGACGCCACCGCCATGGTCATGTCAGGTGCCCTCCGCGGCGCGGGCGACACCGTCTTTGCCGGCGTCGCCACCGTCATCGCCTCGTGGGTCATTATCGTCGGCGGCGGGTTCTTCATGATCCGGGTCTTCCCGGGACTGGAGTCGCTCGGGCCCTGGATCGCCGCAGCGGCCTACATTTTCGCCCTCTGCGCGTTGCTGCTCGGTCGGTTCCTGACCGGGAAATGGAAGCGCATGAGGCTGATCGAGCCCCCCACCACGGGCGAGGCTTGAGAGCGAACGCCAGCCCCCCTAACGTTTCTCCCACGACCGGGCCGTCTCGGAACGGCCGGTCCCTTATAGAGGATGCATCGGATGTCGCATGATCCGCTGGACACGGTGATTGGTGTTGAAGAATCCGTCCGCCGCGATACCCAGGCCGCCCAGGCCCACGGCTCCGCGGCCCGCAAGCTGCGCAATGGCGGCGACCACGAGGCGTGCATCGCCGAGCTGCGCAAGGCCGTCGCCGCCGACCCCGAGAACCCCGACAACCTCTTCATGCTCGGCTATGAACTCGACCGCATGGGCGAGGAAGAGGAAGCCATCGCGATGTACGAGCAGGCCTGCTCACAGGTCCCCGCACCCATCAACGCCCTCGTCAACCTGGCCATCCTGTACGAAGATCGCGGCGACTTCGTCCGCTCCGAACGCTGCCTGCGCCAGGTGCTCGAAACCAACCCGAACCACCCGCGCGCCCGACTCTACATGAAAGACGTCCAGGCCAGCCGAGAGATGATCGTCGAGGATGACGAGAACCGCGACACCTTTAAGCGCAAGGCGCTGCTCGACACCCCCGTCACCGACTTCGAGCTCTCCGTTCGCGCCCGCACCTGCCTGAAGAAGATGAACATCCGCTCCCTCGGCGACCTCCTCCGCATCACCGAGGCCGAACTCCTCAGCTACAAAAACTTCGGCGAGTCGAGCCTCCAGGAAATCAAGCAGATGCTCACGGCCCGCGGCCTGCGCCTCGGCCAGGGCCTCGAAGACGCACACCGCGCCGCGCGTCGCGCCCTGCAGGAGCAGTACAAGGGCACGGGCCAGGAGCAGACCCTCGGCAAGCCCGTCACCGACCTCAACTTTTCCGTCCGCGCCCGCAAGGCTCTTCAGCTCCTCAACATCCACACCGTCGGCGACCTCGCCAGCCACACCGAGGCCGAGCTCATGGGCGTCAAGAACTTCGGCGCCACCTCGCTTAAGGAAATCCGCGAACGTCTCACCGAGTTCAACCTCACCCTCCGCAAGCTCGATCCATAATCCGCTTCACGCGGCCTCAACTCTCCAACGTTCCCACCAAGCCGGGCCCTTCGCCCGGCTTTTTCGTTCCGACGAAGCCCGAACAACCCGGACCGGAAACACCCCGCTCCGTCTTCCTTCCTCTTCCGCCTGGCGCCACTCCCCATTCCCGACTCCCCACTCCCCTCGGCGCTTCACTTTGTCTCCCCGTCTCCTTTTCTCCCCGTCTCTTCTTCCCCGATACACTCGCCCCGCATGAATCAACCCGGCGCCATCGCGAGGGCTCGGGCGGCGCTCTGGCGCCACGCGTGGCAATACGCGCTCCTCGCCGGCGTCCTCCTCATCCTCGCCCTCTTCCTCCTCTACCCCATCTGGCTTACCGTCCGCGGCGGATTCGCCACCGATATCACCAGCGGCACTGGCTTCACGCTCGACCACGTCCTCTCCGTCTTCCGCGATCCGCGCCTGCTCGACGGCCTGTTCAACTCCGCCAAGGTCGCGCTCACCACCACCACGCTCACCATCTTCATCTCGCTCCCCCTCGCCGTCGTCGGCGCTCGCTTCAAGTTCCCCGGCAAGCCCTTCTTCAACGCCGCCATCCTCGTCCCCATGATCATCCCGCCCTTCGTCGGGGCGCTGGGCCTTCGCGCCATCCTCGGCCGCATGGGCGCGCTCAACGCGCTCCTCGGCACCGAATGGGACATCCTCGGCCAATCGAAGTTCTTCGGCGTCGTCGTCATCCAGGCCCTCACGCTCTATCCCATCGTCTATCTCAACACCTCCGCCGCCCTCGCAAATCTCGACCCCGCGATGGACGAGGCCGCCGAAAACCTCGGCGCCGGCTGGTGGCGCCGCTTCTTCACGATCACGCTCCCCCTCATCCGCCCCGGCATCTTCGCGGGCGCCACGATCGTTTTCATCTGGAGCTTCACCGAGCTAGGCACGCCGCTCATGCTCGATTACTACGCCGTCACGCCGGTGCAGATCTTCCAGAAGCTCAAGGAGATCGAGGGCTCCGCCACGCCCTACGCGCTCACGGTCGTCATGCTCTCCTGCTCCGTGCTCATGTACATCCTCGGCAAGACCCTCTTCGGCCGCGCCGGATACGCGATGTACTCCAAGGCCTCCCGCGCCGGCGGCGAAGTCACGCTCACCGGCCTCCCGGGCTGGCTCGCCTTCGCGGGCTTCGCCTTCATCACCATCCTCGCCGTCACACCCCACATCGGCGTCGTCCTCACCAGCGTCTCCGCCCCCGGCGCGTGGTACCAATCCGTCCTCCCCAAGGCGCTCACCGCATCGCACTACCAGCAGGCCATGACCGCCGCCGACAGCTTCGGCGCCATCGTCAACAGCCTGAAGCTCGCCTCCCTCGCCATGCTCGTCGACGTCGGTCTCGGCCTGGTGATCGCCTACCTGCTGGTCCGCGCCAAGATCCGCGGCCGCGCGATCCTCGACGCCATGTGCATGCTTCCCCTCGCCGTCCCCGGGCTCGTCATGGCCTTCGGCTATGTCGCCATGACGCTGCGCTGGCCCTTCGCCAAGGGAGACATCCTCGACGGCGTGGTCTCCGTCGTCAGCGCGGACCCCAACCCCGTCCCGCTCCTCATCATCGCCTACGCGATCCGACGCCTGCCATACATCGTCCGCTCCACCGTCGCCGGGCTCGAACAGACCTCCGGCGAACTCGAAGAAGCCGCCATCAACCTCGGCGCTTCTCGCCTCTACGCCTTCCGAAAAGTCATCCTCCCCCTCATCCTCGCCAACGTCATCGCCGGCGGCCTGCTCGTCTTCAGCTTCTCCATGCTCGAGGTCAGCGACTCCATCATCCTCGCTCAGCAGGCCAAGAACTACCCCGTCACCAAGGCCATCATGGCCTTCACCGAACGCCTCGGCGACGGGCCGTACATCGCCAGCGCCCTGGGCGTGTGGGGCATGGTGCTGCTCACCATCACGCTCGCGGGCTCGAGCGTGCTGATCGGGAAAAAGATGGGATCCATCTTCCGGGTGTAATCAGCCAGTGCACGGCACGGGCGTGCCTCCGATGTCGTCATCGACATCACCGCTCATGGCGATGGGTGGCTCAAGTGTCCAACCCACCGGTCACCTCACCTGCTCCGTTGGCGTGGCTAGAGCAGTCTTACTCCAGACGTAGCGAGTAGCCGCAGTGGCGGTAGCAGTTGGCGGCGTGGGTGGGTGTGACGGCGTCGAGGACGGACTGCATG
>JABWBC010000160.1 GCA_013360695.1 Phycisphaerales bacterium | reverse complement strand
TCGCTGTCCGAGGCCGCGGCACGGCTTGCGATGGCGGCCCACATCCGCGTCGTCGCCGCGGTTCCGGCGTGGGCGGCGCAGCGGGGATTGGGGGACGCCGGCGCGGCGTTGCTCAAGCGTGGCCTGTCGCGCGGGCGGATCACACCCAAGCCGCCGCTGGACCTCAGCTACTCGGCGCTCGACGCGTACGAGCGTTGCCCCGCGTGCTATTACCTCAAGTTCGTGCTGCGCTTGCCGGAGGAGGAGCGTCGGGAGACGCAACTCGGCACCGTGGTCCACGACACGCTGGAGAAGTTCGTTGGTTCATGCAGGAGCGCCGAGAGCGAGGGACGCCTGCCGCCGTCGATCGACGCGCTGCGGAGGATGGGGCGCGAGCTTCTGATGCTGCACGAGCCCGACGCCGGCGCAGACGACGTGCGCCGCCTCGACGACCTGCTCGATCACTACGCGCGGGAGTTCCACGATCCGGGTGCGGAGACGATGGAGACCGAGCGCGTGGTCCATTTCGAGATCGAGCACGCCGGGCACAAGCACCGTATGACCGCGAAGATCGACCGCATCGATCGCACGCCCGCGGGCTTCCGCATCATCGATTACAAGACCGGCGGTGCGTGGAAGGACCTGCGCGAGCCCAAGAAGACCGACCTGCAGATGGGCATCTACGCGATGGCGCTGTCCCGGCTCTATCCCGATGCGCCGATGGCGGGCACCGCGGAATACTGGCTGCTCGCCGGCGGGCAACGCGGCGTGATCGGGCTCGACGCCCTCGACCTCCCCAAGATCCGCGAAGACATCGGCGGATTGATCGACGGCATTCTCGCCGGCGAGTTCGGCGGAAAGGGCGCGTGCAAAGGCGCGTGCAAGACCTTCGGGCTCACGTCGCGCGGGTGAGTCCTTGCACACACATTGGAAACGCCACGGTTCGCGTTCCTCATAGCGGGCGTGAAACGCAGAAGGTGTTGCAACCGGTGCGTCCGCCCGCGCCGTCGTGCGCAGCGTAAGTCCGCCAGCGCCGTGTTTACGCCAGCGCCGCGGCGCCGGAGATGATCTCGGTCAGCTCCGTCGTGATCTGGGCCTGGCGGGCGCGGTTGTACATGCGGGTCAGGCGCTTGCCCATCTTGCCCGCGTTGTCCGTGGCGGCCTTCATGGCGACCATGCGGGCGACGTTTTCGCTCACGTTCGCGTCCATGAAGCACTGGAAGAGCGTTGCCTTGACCGCCGCGGGGAGCAGGTCGTCGAGCAGTTCTTTGGGAGCGGGGCTGAACTCGTACTGGGCCTTGGCCTTGGTCTCCGTCTCGCCGGCATGGGCGTGCTCACTCGCCGCCGCGGGCTTGAAGGGGAGGAGCTGCAGCACTTCGGGGCGTTGGCGGCCCGCGGACAGGAACTGCATGTAGATCACGCGGACGGTCGAGATTTCGCCGGTCGAGAAGCGGTTGATGTAGTCCTGGGCCAGCGCGTCGACGGCGTCGTAGGTCGGCTTATCGCCGAACTGCGCGTGATGCTTGGCGACCGGGATGCGGTTGTACTTGAGGGCGCCGGCGCCCTTCTTGCCGACGAGTTCGATCAGGCCGCTCTTGGCCGTCTCGTTGCCGCGGAAGAACTGCATCGCGGTGCGGAGGAGCGAGCTGTTGTACGGGCCGCACAGGCCACGGTCCGAGGTGATGATGAGCGTGAGCTCTCGCCCCGAGCCGCCGCCGGTGAGCAGCGGGTGGGAGATGTCGCCTAGGCCGCCGGTCAGTTCGCCGACGAGGGCGAAGAGGGCCTTGGTGTAGGGCTTGCTGGCGACGGCGCGGCTCTGGCTGGCCGAGAACTTCGCCGTCGCGATCATCTGCATCGTCTTGGTGATGCGGCGGATGTTGCCGACCGCCTTGATTCGCCGCTTGATTTCGCGCGTCTTGCCCATAGGGGCGGAAGTGTAGGCGACAGGTCGGGCGGCGGCGGTCTTGCGGGCATTCTCCGCCCTGATCGCCTAGCCTTCGCCCATGCCCGTCGGCGATTGGCAGTTCTGGGTGGTGTCGATCCTTGCCTTGGTCGCCTTGGTTGCGGTCGTGCGCATGGTCGTCCCGCCCTCGTTGTGGCCCAAGCGATTCCGCGGCAAGGCCAAGGGCAAGTCGACGACGCTGACCGTCGGCGGGCGTCCGGTCGCCAGCGACGCCAAGCCCGACCACAAGCCCGCGCACAAGGCATGACGAACTCGGAGCGAGCATGAGCGACGCGGTATCCGTACAAGACCCGATCCAAGCCGCGTCCTTCGTGTTGACCGCGCCGGGGCTTGGGTTTGGGATCGGGGCCGACGTTCGCGAGCGTCACCTCCGCTGGCTGCTCGAGTTGACACAGATCCCGACAGCCGCGGGGCGCGAGTTCCGGGTGGTCGAGTGGCTTCGAGCGTGGCTGGCCGCCCGCCCGGGCCTTGAGGTCACGACCGACCCCGCGGGGAACATTCACGTCGCGATTAAGGCCCGCCTAGGCGCGGGCGACGGCTCGCGTCCCGTCTACTTCACCGCCCACCTCGACCACCCCGCCTTTGTCGTGGAGCGCGTGATCGCCCCCAGCGTGGTCGAGCTGTCGTTCCGCGGCGGGGTGATGGAGGACTATTTCCGCGACGCCGCCGTTGCACTCTACGACTCGCGCGATACCCGACGCACCGCCAAACTCACCGGCAAGCTCGACGAGGGCCGCAAGCCCGACGGCTCGCCCTCACCGTTCTCTCACTACCTGGCCGAACTCGAGCATGCGTCGGACTCCGTCGCGCCGGGCGACGTGGCGACGTGGGACCTTCCCGCCGCCACGATCGAGGACGCGCTGGTCCACACCCACGCGTGCGACGACCTCGCCGCTCTGGCCGCGGCTCTGTGCGCGTTCGACGAGCTTCTCTCGCGTGACATCGGCGGCGATGTGCGCCTGCTCTTCACGCGTGCCGAAGAAGTCGGATTCATCGGCGCGATCGCGGCGTGTCGCCCGCCCCGCGATCAGCGCCTCATGCCCATGCACGCCCGTGTCATCGCGCTGGAGAACAGCCGCTCGTTCGCCGAATCGCCGATCGGCGGCGGGCCGATCGTCCGGGTGGGGGACCGCGTCAGCGTTTTCTCGCCCCAGCTCACCGACGCGATCGCCAAGCGTGCCGAGGAGATCGCGGGCGCGCCGTCGACCGTGACCGCATCGCAGAAGAACAGCGCGCTCCCGAAGTGGCACTGGCAACGCAAGCTGATGGCGGGCGGCGCGTGCGAAGCGTCGGTCTTCTGCGAGGCGGGGTATGAGGCGACGTGCGTGTGCCTGCCGCTCGGCAATTACCACAACATGGCGGACCTGGCCAACGTGCAGGCGGGCACCAACACCACGCCGCCGAAGGTCGGACGCGAGTTCATCAGCGCCCACGACTATCACGCGCTGGTCGATCTGCTTATTGCCTGCGGCGTGTCGCTCCCCTCGGGCTCGCCCGTGACCGCGCTGGCCGCCAAGCTGTGGAACGATCGGAGCTGGGTGCTCAACGGATAGTTCGCGCTCGCGGTCCCCGCGATTTCACGCCCACGACGGGCAAAGTGAATCATGGCGCTTCGTGCGGCACACACTTCGTAGCGCTGAACTCGATGTCGCCGATCGGGCTCGCACGCTCTTCCCGATCTGCCTCTTCATTTGGCAATTTGGCGCTTTGGCAATTTGGCGATTTCCCTACGCCCCGCCCGCCTTGTCGGTTGCGACCAGCGCGCCGCCGACCTTCGCGGGTGGCGTGTGCCACACCGGGCGCTGGTCCTTTCCTTCGCGCGCGTACCACTGCGTCATCCGCTTGATCCCCTCGGCGAGCGGGATCGCCGCCTTGAAGCCCGCGGCCGCGACCTTGTCGGCCTCGAACTTCGTCTGCGTCGAGAAGAGCTTCTTGATGCGCGCCGTCGAGATCGGGAGGTTCTTCCCCGTCAGCGCGATCACGATGTCAAACGGCAGCCCGCCCAGCATCGCCAGCCACATCGGGACCGCGAAACCTGGCGGCCTGCGATCCAGCCCGGCGTAGATCGTCTCGCCGATCTGCTTGCTCGTCAGGTCGGGCTTATCGATGTAGTTGAACACCTCGAAGGGCTTGGCGCCGGGGCGCTCCCACAGATACGCCGTCGCCGCCACGATGTTCTCGACGTACGACAGGCTCTTGATGTTCGTGCCCGGGCCGACCTGGAAGTACTTGCCCGAGTAGATCTGGCGGATGAGCGAGTACATGTTGGCGAAGTTGCGCGGGCCGAAGGTGACCGTGGGGCGGATGACAAGGCAGGTGCGGCCTTCGCCCTTGCTCGCCCAGGCGGCGAAGACCTTTTCGCCCGCGAGCTTCGACCCGCCGTAGGGCGAGGTCGGGTTGGTGGGCGCGTCCTCGTGATGGGGCTCGGGCGCGCTGCCGTAGACCGCGACCGTGGAGTAGAAGCACGCCTTGCGGATGTTGAGCTCGTCCATCGCGTCGCACACGACCTTGCTGCCGCGCTCGTTGACGTCGTAGTAGGTGTCGTGCTCGATGCCAAAGTCGTGGTGGGCGGCGGCGAGGTTGAGCACCGCGTCGCACCCCTGCATCGCCTTGCGGACCGCCGCGGGATCGCGCACGTCGCCCTGATGAAACCCAGCGCGGCCGATGTCCCACTCGGGGCTCACGAGGTCGAGGATGGAGATCTCCACGCCGCGAGGGCTGAAAAGCTCGTGGAAATAGCGAGCGATGAACCCCGAGCCGCCTGTGATCAGTACCTTCACGCGTTCGCCTTTCGTCTCCAGCGCCGTCGCCTCGGTCTCTGCGGCCATCCAGTATCCGCCCGGGGCCGGGTCCAGCCGGGACTTGCCGGTGGTCGGCCCGCCCCGAACAGACGCCGCCGCTCGCGCCTCAATATATCGGCGTTCGCCGGAGCGGGCTGAGGCGGTGGGGGAGGTACGAGCGGGGGGTGACCGGGTTCGGTCGGTCGAAGCGCCCGTCACGGTTATCCGGGCACGAGAGATCAAGAAATGGCCCTTGCGGCAAGGGTGCCAGCGCGGGACAATCCGGCGTGGGCTCTGAACCGACAGCATCAAGGCACCGACCCCTCGCCCCCGCCGGACCGACGGGCAAGAAGCTCTACGCCGCGTACATCGCTCGGGAGCCGGTCGGCAACGGATGGTCCGTCCGCAAATGCTACGTCCGCAAGATCACCATCAACCTGTGCGCCGCCGATCTCAACGCCAACGGCATGGCGGAGGGTGCCGACGCCCAGGCCTTCTCCGATGCGGCGTCCACCTCATCAGCGCAGGCCGACCTGAACGAAGACGGGCAGATTGACACCGAAGACCTCAACACGTTCGTGTGGTCGTACGAGCAGATGAACGCCGAGTAAGAAAGGACGCACCATGCGGATTGCGGTGGTGTCTCTGATGATCGCTGCGATATCGTCGGCTGCTCATGCTGACGATGGCGAAGCCGGGCGGTGGACCTTCCGCCTCCTGCTTCCAGCCACCGAAGGCATGTCGGACGAATGCGAAGTACGAGCTGGTAGTGGGGCACTCAAGGCAGGTTCGACACACGAATACGCCGGGCCGAAACACCCAGTATTATGGAAGGCAGGTTCTCGTCCGTCAGCTGACTTACTATTAGAACCATATGTTGCGGGTGATATTTATGCACTGAGTAGCGATGTGCAGGTTGGCTATGTGCAGTCTCAAGTCGGACCGACGGTATCCGTTTCCGCGGCTGTGTGGGCGGGTAGTGCTCAGAGCTTTGTAAGTATCGCGCCGAGTGCTACCGTGTACAGAAATTCTCGGGCGTGCGCTGTCTATGGTTCCACGATCACTGGCTACGCCCAGCACACGAACACCGGCTACGCCCACCCCTGCATGTGGACCGGCCCCTCCCACACCTTCACCGATCTTTTCGTCGCCTCGCGGATGCAGTTCGGCTACGCCTACGCCACCGACGGCACGCTCGTCGGCGGAAGCGTCATCTACAAGAACACCTCGACCTATCACGCCACAATTTGGAATGGCACCGCCGCTTCGGCGCTCGATCTCAACCCCGCGGGCTACACGACCTCCGAGATCGTTGGCATGATCCCCGGCATCCAGATGGGCTATGTCAAGCGCGCCGGCTTCGGCGAGGAGGCCGCCCTCTGGCGCGGCACCCCCGAATCGCTCCACATCATCGCGCCCGAGGGGGTGATCTCCTCCAAGCTCTACGACTCCGACGGCACACGCTTCGTCGGCTTTGTCCGCTCCACAGGCTGGGCCTCGGCCGCCATCTGGTGGGGCGAGGATGCCGCCACCATCGAGGACATCGGCGCGCTGGTCAAAGGGGCGGAGTCGACCTGGGCCGTGGATATCTCGAGCGAGCCCAACGGCGACATCGTGGTGGCGGGGAACGCGATCTTCAGCACCCCGGTGCAGATCACCCGCGGCGTGGTGTGGCGCTGGTCGCCGCTGCGTCACGCCAAGCCCGAGGAATAGCGATGCGCCGGGGGCTACGCCACCCTGGGCTTGGCCCGCCCGGGCTCGTCGTTCTTCTTCGCCGACGCGGGCTCATACGCCGCCCGGAGCAGGTCGCGCCACGTCACGATCCCCAGGCACACGCCGCTGGTGTCGACCACGGGCAGGCACGAGATCGGGTTGGCCAGGAGCAACGCGGCGGCCTCGTCCACCGTCATCGCGGGTGTGCCGACGATCAGCTTCCGCGTCATGACTTGGTGGACTTTTCGCGACAGGCTCTCCGCGTCGATCCGGCGCTCCGTCGTTGTTCCAACGAACGGGCTGATGTGGCTGAGTAGGTCTCGGTCGGAAACCACGCCCACGACCTTGCCGAGTTCGACCACCACCAGGTGATGGATGTGATACACGCCCATCACGCGGCGCACTTCCGACAGCGTGTCATCCATCGACACCGTCACGACCTGGCGCGTCATGATCGAATCGAGCAGCATGTCTTGACTCCACAGCCCATCGGACCGCGCGCGACGGGCGCGCGAAGCACGCCCCGCCGAACGCGGCGAGCACGTCCTTTCATCGGGAAACGCCGCGCGCACCGCCACAACGCCCATCCAAACCCGGTGATTCACCCATGATCCGATGAACACACGAGTCGCGTTCTCGGACCCGCCTACGCCCGCGGCTGGGCCCGGAACCAATCGATGGTGCGACGCAGCCCTTCCTCGAACCCCATCTGGGCACGCCAGCCGAGCAGGCGGGCCGCCTTGTCCGTGGAGAGGCACCGTCGCGGCTGCCCGTCGGGCTTGGTCGCGTCCCACTCGATCGCGCCCTTGAACCCCGTCAGCTTCACGATCAGCTCGACCAGGTCCTTGATCTTGATCTCGAACCCCGCGCCGAGGTTGATGGGATCGGGGTCGTTCATCACTTCCGCGGCACGGATGATGCCGTCCGCCGCGTCGTCGCTGTACAGGAACTCGCGGCTGGCGCCGCCGGTGCCCCAGCAGACGATCTTTGAGTCGCCGCGTTGCTGCGCCTCGACGCACTTACGGATCAGCGCCGGGATCACGTGGCTGGTGTTCAGGTCAAAGTTGTCGTTCGGCCCGTACAGGTTTACGGGAAGCACGTACGCGCTCTTCATCGCGTACTGAAGCTTGTACGCGTCGAGCATCTGCCACGCGGCCTTCTTCGCCACGCCGTACGGCGCGTTGGTCTCTTCTGGGTAGCCGTTCCACAGGTTTTCTTCGGTGAACGGCACGGGCGTGAACTTCGGATAGGCGCAGATCGTCCCGACCTGCACGAACTTTCCGCCGCGCTCGACCAGCCCGGTGATCCGTGCCTGTTCGATCAGGTGCAGGGCCATGGCCATGTTCGCGTAGAAGTACCGCCCGGGGTTGGCGCGGTTGGCGCCGATGCCGCCGACTTCCGCCGCCAGATGGATCACAAGGTCGGGCTTCGGGAACGCCTGCGTGTAGAGGCGAACGACCGAGTCCTTTTCCGTGAGGTCAAAGTCTTTGCGGCGGGGCACGAACAGGTTGGACGGCTTCACGCCCTTGGCCTGCAGGCGAGCGCACACGACCTTCCCGATGAAGCCGGCGCCGCCGGTGACGATGACTCGCGCGTTGGACCAGTCCAGGGTGGGCATAACAACTCCGTGAAGATTGACTCTCTCGGCGGACGGGCGGCCCGAGTTTAGGGGCACAGGTCTTTGGCGGCCGCGCCCTTCGCCGACGACGCGGGCCAGCGCGGCGATTGATGCCCGGCCCAGGGGCCCGTCTCAAAAAGAGAACCGCCCGCCGGTGACAGATTCCAGCGGGCGAGAGGAGGGTCGCGGCTTGCGTGGCCGTCGCGTGCTCGGGCGCTTCACCGCCCGTTCACGTTCCGCAGGTCATACGACCCTCGCGGCGGTGAAGTTCGCGCGTTATTCGCGCTTTTTGGCCTGGCAGATTCGGCGGAGATTCGGGCCTGCAAGGGCCCGCTTTCCCCGGTTCTTTGCGTTCCCGGACCCTCCGGTTCAGGCGCTCTAAAGGAGCGCCGATATCCGGCTTGGAGCGATCGCCGCGCCCCTCGGGCGGGCGGCGGTCGCCACGCACGCACCTCCCGGACGCACCGACCATGAGCGACCACACATCCCCCTCCAACCCCGGCCCGTCCGATCCAACGCTCGACGCCCTGGACGAGCACGGCCTGCCGCGCCCCAAGGCGCCCGGCGACGAGGCCGTCCTCGAGGTGCTCTCCGAGTTCCAGATGGGCCTGGAGAGCCTGAAGAATCTCTGCTCCGAGCGCAAGACGCAGATGGAGCAGTTGAAGCGCGCGGAGATCGAGTTGACCACCCGCGCGTCCGCGCTGGCCGCCGCCGAGGGCGTGCTCTCGCGCGCCCGCGACTCGTTCGAGCGCGAGAACGCCGCGTTGCTGGCGTCGCGCGCCGAGCTCGACGAGCAGCG
>JABWBC010000020.1 GCA_013360695.1 Phycisphaerales bacterium | reverse complement strand
ACAACCTTGTCCCAGTTGGCCTCGATGATCCGCTTGGCGTCGCCGTAGGCCTCGTCGATGAGGCGGCGGACTTCCGTGTCGACCATCTTGGCGGTGTCTTCGCTGAACTCCTTGTCGGGCATGAACATTTCGCGGGTGTCGGCGCCCTCATAGCGGACGAAGCCGAGCTTGTCGCTCATGCCCCATTCCAGGATCATTTTGCGGGCGAGGTTGGTCACCTGCGCGATGTCCATGGCGGCGCCGGAGGCGACGTCGCCGGTCGCGCGTTCCTCCGCGATGCGCCCGCCGCAGAGCACGCGCATGGTCGCGAGCAGCCACTTGCGGGCGTATCCCCAGCGGTCCTTCTCGGGGAGCGAGAAGGTCGCGCCCATGGCCTGTCCGCGCGGGATGATGGTGACCTTGTGGAGCGGGTCGGCGTCGGGGAGCAGGGTCTGCAGGACGGCGTGCCCCGCCTCGTGGTAGGCGGTGGCGCGGTTCTCGATGGCGTCGGGCTTGCGGCTGCGCTGGGCGCGGCCGAACTTCACCTTGTCACGCGCCTCTTCGAGGTCTTCGTGCTCGATGAAGTCCTTGTTGTGCATGGTGGCGTTGATGGCGGCCTCGTTGATGATCGCCGCCAGGTCCGCGCCGCTGAACATCGGCGTGCCGCGCGCAACCTTTTCGAGGTTCACGTCCGGGCCGAGCTTCACCTTTTTGCAGTGGACCTTCAGGATCTCGAGGCGGCCTTTCACGTCGGGGAGCGGCACGACGATCTGGCGATCGAAGCGCCCGGGGCGGGTGAGGGCGGGGTCGAGCACGTCGCCGCGGTTGGTGGCGGCGACGACGATCACGCCGTCGGTCGAGTTGAAGCCGTCCATCTCGACGAGGATGGCGTTGAGGGTCTGCTCGCGCTCCTCGTGCCCGCCGCTGGTGAAGCCGCCGCCGCGGCGACGGCCGACGGCGTCGATCTCGTCGAGGAAGATGATGCAGGGGGCGGAGTCCTTGGCCTGCTTGAAGAGGTCGCGGACGCGGGAGGCGCCGACGCCGACGAACATCTCGACGAAGTCCGAGCCGGAGATCGAGAAGAAGGGGACGTCGGCCTCGCCGGCGATCGCCTTGGCCAGGAGCGTCTTGCCGCAGCCCGGCTCGCCCACCAGCAGCACGCCGCGCGGGATGCGACCGCCGAGCTTGGTGAACTTTTTGGGGTTCTTGAGGAACTCGATGATCTCGGTGACTTCTTCCTTGGCCTCCTCGACGCCGGCGACATCGGCGAAGGTGACGCCGGTCATTTCCTTGGTGAGGGTGCGGTGGCGGGACTTGCCGAAGTTTCCGAGGACGCCGCCGCCGCCGCCCGCGCCGCGCAAGCCGCGCGAGATGATCATCCACAGCGCGATGATGAGGAGGAAGGGGCCGAAAACCAGGAGGAGGAGCATCCAGGGGGATGAGCTGCGGCTTTTGACGTCGCCGTGTGTGACTTCGTAGACGCGATCGACGACGGTCTTGCTGGAGGCGGCGTTGAGGGGGATCATGACGAGGCGTTCGCCGGCCTGCGGGCCGTCCAGGCGCTTGCGGGCGATGACGGCGTCGTCGCGGACCTCGACGGTTCCGGGGACGATCTCGCGGTTCTTGACGAGGGTCTCGAAGTCGGCGAGGGTGATGGTGTCGCCGCGTCCGCCGGAGTTGATGAGCATCATCAGGACCAGGGCGATGATGATGAAGGTGGCAACGCCGAAGAGTCCGCGGCTGGGGGGCATGCCACGCCGCTCGCCCTCGGGGCCGGGCTTGCCGGGGGGAGTCTTCTGCGGATTGTTGTTGCGGGAGGGCCCGTCACTGCTCATCAACACACCACCCGTGGGTTCGAGACTGGGGTCGGGCGTCCCGCGCGGGAACAAGTCGAACGGGAACAGTGCGAACACGATGCGTCGGAGCGTCGCCGCTCGCACACGCCTGTCCGGTCTTTGTCAAGAACGTGGACACCCTTCGTACACTCTTCGGCTCTTGGTGCCCGCGGATGCACCCGCGGGTTCCCGGACGCTCGAAATAGGGTAGGCGGGGTGCGGAAACCGACCGATCGCGCCGGGTTCGGGTCGGGAACGGCCATCCAGGGGACGCGGACTCACCAGCCGGTGCGCAGCTCGTGGACGATGTCGCGGGCGAGGGTCTGGACGGCGTTTTGCTGGCCCACGCCGATGCGCTCGCCCACGCCGTTCGAGGGGATAAAAGTCTCCGAGGCGGCGAAGTTGCGGCGGGCGGAGATCACCTGCCCTGAGCGGTTGTCCTTGAACTCGAAGTCGATGCGGAGCGTGACGATCTGCTCCTGGGTCAGGCCGGTGAAGGGGGCGCGGCTGAGCGTGCCAAGGTTGGCGCTGGTGAGCGTGCCCGAGAGGGTGGCGTCGGCGGTGCCGGTCGAGACCACGGTCCACTTGGTGGTGCGCTGGATTTCCTTGATGATGGCCTCGGTCAACTGAGCGTCGAGCCCGGCCTCGAAGGTGCTGTTGTTGAAGACGGGGACCGCGACCGTGCGGATCGATTCGTCGAAGGTCGAGTTGAAGGAATAGCCCTTGGTGGGATCGGTGCTGCAGGCCGGGAGGCACGCGAGCAGGACGATGGGGGTGACGCCGAGCGCGACGCCGATCGCAGCGCCCGCGCGGCGGGTGATCGAGGACGCGGCGGAGGTGGCGAGGGGGCGCGAGCTCACTGGTCACCTTCCTTCTTGGCGTCGACCTTGGGGGCGTCGGCGCCGGGCGCTGTCGCGGGGGCGTCTGCTTTGGGGGTGTCCGCGGGAACATCGCCCGGCATCGCGGGCGTCGAGGCGTTTTCCTTCACCCAGCCGCGTTCGAGCATGAGGTCGTAGGCGATGCTGGCGGCGACCGTGCGCGGGTGGGAGCGGCGGAGGCGGTTGAGCGTGAAGCGGGCCGAAACTTCATCGCCCTGCTTGAAGTACCAGCGGGCCTTTTCGAGCTTTTGCGAGGCGATGGACTCGTCGAGTCGGGCGGAGAGGGCGTCGCTCATTCCGGCGCGTTCGGCCTCGGCGGGGTACTGGTCGGCGAAGTTCTTGATGAGCGAGCGGGCCTCGACCAGGCCGGAGGAGTCGTAGCTGGGGCCCTTGAACTGGCCGATGCTGGCGTAGACGCGGCGCTGCATGGCGCGCTGGCGGTGCTCGCTGGTGGGGAAGTTGCGCAGGAAGATGTCGTACATCTCCGACGCCTGGGTGAGATCGCGCACACGGTAGTAATGGTCGGCCAGGAAGAGGCAGGCCTCTTCGGCGATGCGGCTGCCGGGCAGGCGCTCCTGCACGCGCACGAGCAACTCCGCGCCCAGGCTTGTGGCGTCCTCGAGGCGCATCCAGAAGATCTTGGTCTTCAGGCCGGTGAGGTAGCGTTTGCCGATCTCGAACTCGCGTTCGACGGCCTTGGGGAACTCGACCGAGCCTGGGAACTGCTTGATGACGGCCTCGTAGTCGTAGAGGGCCCACCACTCGCTGTTGGTCGCGACGCGCGCGTCGCCGCGGAGCAGGTAGGCCTCGGCGAGGAATGGGCTGGTGGAGAACTCGTTCTCGTCGAGCCAGTCGGAGAGGAGGGAACGGGCTTCCTTGGCGTTGCCCTCGGCGAGCAGGGCACGGCAGCGGTCCATGAGCTGGCCGTCGGCGGGGCGGGCCTCGTCGGGCGTGTTGGCCATCCAGCCCTGGGATGGATCGAGGGTGAGGTCGGGCTGCGCGAGCGCGGGATTGAGGCAGGCGGCGAGGGCCAGGGCAAAAACGGCGACGGATCGCTTCGTGAGCGATCCATCACCGTGCTCTGATCCCGCGTTGGTCGCTGGGTGGTTCATCACCACAAGCATACCGCGGCGGGTGCGGGCGGAAATCTGGCCCCCGGCCCCGGAACCCGGGGGGCCTCAGGGAAAACTCACCGGCGCCGGCGGCGAGCGGCCGCCAACACGCCCAGACCCAGCAGCGCCCCCGTGCCCGGACCGGGCACCTGCCCGACCTCGTAGCGGAGGCGGATGAAATTGACGCCCTGTCCGACGTCGATCTGCGTGACGCCGCCGTCCTTGCCGTTCCACGGGCTGGAGACGCTCTTGTTGAAGATCGACTTGGAGGAGTAGAAGCTGTCGCCGCCGTCACGGCTGAGGGAGACGGTGGCGGCGAAGAGCGGCACCTTGCCGTCCTGCGACTGGAAGTTGATGGGATCGATGACGCCGACGTTCCAGGTCCAGAAGTCGAAGGTCTCGTTTCCGACCATGACGCCGGAGGGGAGGATGTCCTGACCGTCGCTGGTCATGTAGAGGACGGTGACGACGTTCTTGTTGGTGAGGACCTGCTCGTCCCAGGAGACCATGATGTTTCCGCGCGAGCCGTTGATGAGCTGGCCGTTGCGGTTTTCGCCGATGGACTTGAAGCCTTCGTTGATCTTGACGGTGGCGCCGGCGCCGAGGGTGTTGATGTAGAGCTTGGTGCCGTCGCTGCCGTACATGGGGAGCGAGAAGCTGGCGGGGTCGTCGGACTTGACGCTGCCGCCGAGATCGTCGCGGGTGGTGAAGGAGTCGACACTGAAGCCGGTCATGTCGGCGCCGCCGACGGAGCCGGAGACCCGGCCCGAGGCGCCGATGCTTCCGCCCAGGTTGATACCTCCGGCCAGCGCCACGGGCGCCAGCGCGGTCAGGGCCGCCACCGCCAACATCACGTTCACTCGGGACATGAGAAACCCCTCTCGTCTGCATCATCGCCGGCGCGGGCCGCTCCAAGACCCCGACACCGGCCATGTTGTTCCAACTCCCCGGACGCCGACCGGAGCACGGCCAGCGCACGGCCCGGAGAATCCGTGCCGCCACCTTCAACATGCACCGCATCCGCGGAAAAACCAGTACAACCGCTAAAAGCTCCGCAGATTCCGGCGATCTCGGACGCTTCTTTTTCTCCATCCTTTCCTTGCATTTCCGAGAACCCGTGGCACCTTTCAGGTGATCCGCCCGGAGGACGCGCCGTGCGCCGGCACGTCGTCGTGCGTTGAACGCCGCCTGGATTCGGGCGCGACGCCGATGCGTCCCGGCACGCCGAACTCGAAATGGAACGATCGCGTCGTCGTCGCCCGCCCTTGTGAGGCGGGTCATGTTCATTTCATCTCGGGCCATCAAGTGCCATCGGGGTCCATCACGGGGCGGGATGCGATCGCGCCGTGGCTGCGGATGGGTCACCGTCGGGACTCCGGGAGTCCTTGCGGCGGCGGACTCGCGCGGCTTGGGTTAGCATGGCGTCGCCATGGAGTTGACGACGCTGCGATATTTCCGTTGCATCGCCGGCGAGGGGCACATGACGCGGGCGGCGCGCTCGCTGGGTGTGACGCAGCCGGCGCTGTCGGCGATGGTGAAGAAGCTGGAGCGCGAGGTGGGGACGGCGTTGCTGCATCGCACGCCGCGCGGCGTGGAGCTGACCGAGGCGGGGCGGCTGTTTCTGATCCACGCCGACGACGCGGTGCGCCGGGCCGACCAGGCGATGGCGGCGGTGCGCCAGCTGATGGGCTTGGAGCGTGGGACGATCCGCGTGGGTGGCGGGGCGACGGCGATCACGTATCTCCTGCCGCCGGCGGTGTCGGAGATTCGGAAGAAGCACGCGGGGCTGCGGTTCTTTATCCGCGAGGCGGGGTCATCGGCGGTGGCGGCGGCGGTGCTGTCGGGCGAGCTTGACCTTGGGATCGTGACGCTTCCGATCACGCTGGCGGGCGCGGACGAATTGCTGCGCACGCCGCTGGTCGCGGACCAGTTGCGCCTGATCGTGCCGCCCAAGCACGCGCTGGCGGGGAAGCGGGCTTTTCGCTGGGGAGAGCTGGCGGGTGCGGACGTGGTGGCGTTCGAGGCGGGGTCGGCGGTGCGGGACGTGATCGACCGGGCGGCGGCGGACGCGGGCGCGAGCCTCAACATCGTGATGGAACTTCGTTCCATCGAATCGATCAAACAGATGGTCAGAGCCGGGATTGGTGTCGGCTTTGTGAGCCGCTTTGCGCTTGGTATGGAAGAAGGGCTGACGTGCCGGGACTCCGGGCTTTCGAGGCAGATGGCGATTGTGCGTCGGCGCGACCGCGACCTGTCCCCGGCGGCGCGGGCGTTTCACGACGCATTGCTGCGGTTGTCGCGCGCTTCGGCGCGGGCGTGACCGTGGGCCTGAGCGCGGACGGCGCTGGGGGCAACCCCCGTATGGGGTGTGTTGGAACGGACATCTACGCGATGGCTTTTGTCCGGTCCAAAGGAAACCCCCGGTTGTTATTCAACGATGATTCGACCGTGCAATATTGTATCCTGGATAACGTTGTCCGGCAATATGGCGGGTTTCTCCGCGTCCGCAAGCGCAGGACGACCGATACTCATGTAAATTGAGCCTTGCGTGATCAGTGTTCGACCTTGGCGCGAGAACAACCCATGAACGGCGGATCTCCGAATCTCGAGGCCGGGCGCACGCCGCCGGCGGGCGGCGCGGCGGCGCTCACGCCGACGACGGTGGCGACGGAGTTGCAGCGGCAGCTGCCGGACGCGGCGCGGGCGGTGTTCGAGGCGACGGCGGCGGACCCGTTCGTGGGCGTGGCGGTGCTGAGCGACACGGGGCGGATCGAGTACATGAACGACCAGTGCGCGCGCCTGTTCGTGGGGACGGACGCGCGGGCGGCGGACCTGGTGGGGCGCACGCTGGCGCAGTGTTTTCCGAGCGAGTGCGCGCTGGAGAGCGAAGAGGCGATGCATCGGGTGCGGAACAGTCATCGCGCGGTGAGTCGTCGAAAACTGTGGCTGGGGTCGCAGCTCTTCATCAATTACTCGTACCTGACGGAGCTCCCCGGCGCGCCGGGGCGCGGGGCGTTTCTGATGATGGTGCATCATGTGGGGGGCGACGCGCGGAGCGTGCCGCACGGGCCGGAGGTGGACCGGCTGGAGTCGGGCGTGGTGCGTCTGGGGCGGCTCGACTGCCTGACGGCCCAGGAACTGCGCGTGATGGCGCTGATCGGCGCGGGGCTGAGCGTGCGTGAGACGGCCAAGGCCATGCACCGCGCGGAGAAGACGGTGGAATCGCACTGCGTGTCGATCCACCGCAAGCTGAAGATCAACGATCGGGTGGAGATGGCGACCCTGGCGCACCAGGCGGGGCTGACGCTGGCGGACGCGGACCGAAGACGGGTGTAACCGCCGCCGCACGCGGCGCCAGGGGTTCATTGGGCCACGAAAATCGGAGTGGATCGCGGATGTTGACGGGCGTTCGCCGCCCGGACCGGTCCGTGGTGCGATTCGGACTATCTTGACCAGAGTGAGGGCTTGCCCCCAAAGCACTCGAATTAGTATTGAGTATTCAGAAACTGTCCGTAGTATGAGACTGTGACAGAACGAATGGCTCGATCTCTGTCGGCCCCGGCGGTTTCCCAAGTGCACGCGGGAGATTGCATCACTCCGACGACGAGCGCGGAAGAGTTGCACCGGCAGCTGCCGGGCGTGGCGCGGGCGTTCTTGGAGATGATCACGAGCGAGCCGCTGTGCGGCGTGGGGCTGGTCTCGCCGCGCGGCGAGGTTCTGTACATGAACGATCAGGGCGCTCGTCACATCGCGGGCGAGGACGCCCGCGCCTCGGACTTGATCGGAAGAAACCTCGGGGAGTCCTTCCCACCGGTCATGATGGCGCAACGACTGGAGATCTTCCGCCGGGTCCAGGAGGGTGGCCGACCGGTCCTGATTCGCACGCTGTGGAACGGGCGGCAGCTTACGACGTGGCTCAGGCGGGTGGAGATGCGGCCGGACCGGCCGGAACCGACGCTCGTGTTCGCGCTATCCCGCTACCTGGCGGGAGACTTGCGGTCGCTGTTTCCTCCCGAAGCGGTTGAGCTGATCGAGACGTCGGTGGTGCGTCTTGGGCCGCTGGATTGCTTGTCGCCGCAGGAGTTGCGGGTGATGGCGTTGGTCGGAGCGGGGTTGAGCGTGCACGAGGCGGCCCAAGCGCTGTTCCGTGCGGAGAAGACGATCGAATCGCACTGCACGGCGGTCCGCCACAAGCTCGGGCTTCACGACCGCGTTGAAGTTGTGCGGGTGGCGCAACGGGCGGGGTTGACGCTTCAGGACGCGGACCGCCCGCGGGTTTAAGCCGACGGGTTCCGAGCGGCTCGGCGATCGTCTGGAGCGACTTGGCGATCGTGGTCAATCCGCACCCATGGGGTGTAACAACCAACGGTAGGTGAATCACCGACGGCGCGCAACAGGTAGCTCTACCAAGTCTTGCGACGTTTCCCCCAAAATCGATCCGCAGGGTACAATATTAGCGCTTTTCCTTGCAGTCGCGAGATCATTTCCGCCGTTTTGTAAGCAGCATATGGAGAATCAGGGTTTTCCACGAGATATCGAAGTCCAGAATCAAGCCGGAACCTGTTCGGAGGATGCCCTGCGTCCGGTCGAGACCGTCGAAGAATTGGTGGCCCAGCTGCCAGCGCACGGGCGGGCGATCGTGGAGGCGCTGGTGACCAACCCATTCGTGGGGATCGCGGTGCTGTGTGCCACGGGGCGATTCGTCTATCTGAACGACTGGGTGGCGCGCGATGCGCGGGCCGTCGGCGACGGCGCGGGAGATTGTCGGGCGCTCGCTGCACGATGAGTTTCAGTCCACGTGGGCGGACGAGCGATTGCAGGCGGTTCGGCATGTGATGCTGACGGGGCGGCCGCTGGTTGTGCGGGTTCTGTGGGATGGGCTGCAGTACATGACCTGGTTCCGGGCGCTGACGCCGCCGGACGCGGCGCCCGGGCGGGGCGCGGTGATCGCGATGGCGCATCGGGTGATGGGGGATGCGCGGGAGTTTCTGACGCCGGGGATGGAGGGGTATCGTGAGTCGAGCACGGTTCGGCTGGGGCCGCTGAACAAGCTGTCGACGCCGGAGCTTCGTGTGCTGGCGTTGCTGGGGCGTGGGTTGAGCGTGCGCGAGGTGGCGAAGCAGTTGTTCCGGGCGGAGAAGACGGTGGAGTTTCATCGCACGTCGATCCATCGGAAGTTGAAGATCGCGGATCGGGTGGAGTTGGCGAGCATCGCGCAGCGGGCGGGGTTGACGCTGGAGGACGCGGACCGGCCGCGGGTGTAGCGAATCGCCACGAACGCGCGGCGGCGTCCGGAGCCGGGGGATTTGCTGGTACGATGGTGGCATGAGCAGCGATGCGGCGACGCCGAAACCTGAACAGGCTGACGAGGGAGGGGTCTCCCCCACCACCGACGCGGCGCGAATCGCGGATGCATTGCCGGGCCTGCGGGATGCCGCATTCGGCGCGTTGGTGCGCGAGCCATCGACGGGCGTGGGAGTGATCTCGCTTGACGGGCAAGTCGTCTATCTGAACGAGCAGGCGGCGAGGATTTTTCACGGCAGGGACGCGCGCCCGGAGCAGTTCGTGGGGCGGTTCTGGCGCGATCATTTGCCGGCGGAGTGGGTGAAGGAGCGGCTGGGAATTCTGCGCGAGATTCTGGTGCATGGCGAGCCGGTGCAGATACGCACGATCTGGCGCGGCTATCAGCATGTGACGTGGATCAGCCCGATCGAGACGGCGGAGAGCGAGAACGGCGTGGCGCTGTTCCTGACGATCACACGGCGCGAGTCGGGGGACGAGCAGGCCGAGTCGTTGAGCGGGAAGGAAGAGCGGTGCGTGGATTCCGGTGTGATGCGGCTGGGCCCGCTGGACGCGCTGAGCAAGCGCGAGCTGGAGGTTCTGGCGCTGGTGGGCCAGGGGCTGACGGTGAGCGAAACGGCGCGGGTGCTGTGCCGGTCGGAGAAGACGATCGAATCACACATCACGTCGATCCACCATACGTTGGGGGTGCGGGACCGGGTGGAGATGAGCGAGATCGCTCGTCGGGCCGGGCTCTCCCTGAGCGACGCGGAGCGGCGGCGAGTCTGAGTCTCATCTTGCGTGATCGGCCCGGATTCGCCTGGTTTTTCCCCCTCGGTCGTTTGCCCGAGCAAGGGACTTGCGTATCTTCATTTGATGATGACGCACACACCGCCGCCCCCCTGCCCGATCACGCAGTTCCTGATCGAACACGCGGGTGATTTGTGCACCGCGCTGGTGGCGGAGCCGAGCACGGGGATCACGGTGATCACGGCGGATGGTCGCTGGGTGTACATGAACGCGCAGGCGGCGGAGATTCTGTTCGGGCCGGGCGCTGACCCGTCGCGGTACGTGGGTCGGCGCTGGTCGGAGTTCATGCCGCCGGAGTGGGTTGAGGATCGGCTGGAGCTGAACCGTCGGATGCTGGCGCACCCGGAACGGCCGGTGATGCTGCGGGTGATCTGGCGCGGGCAGCAGCACTTCACATGGATCCGCCGCATCGCGCGCGATGCCGACGCGCCCGCGGAAACGCCGGAGTTGTTGCTGCTGATCACGCGGCGTTCGCCGAGCAACGAGGCGGGCGAGGAGCTGACCTCACGGACGGCGTTCGAGCCGGTTGATTCGTCGGTGATGAATCTGGGAAGGCTGGATGTGCTGTCGCCGCGCGAGCTGGAGGTGACGGCGCTCCTGGGCCAGGGTTTGTCGGTCAAGGAAATCGCGGCGATCCTGCACCGGTCGGAGAAGACGGTGGACCATCATCGCGTGAGCATCTATGAGAAGCTCAAGGTGCACGATCGCGTGGCGCTGGCGGAGATCGCGCGGGCGGCGGGACTGAAGGTCGAGGACGCGGAGCGCCGGCGGGTGTAGCGCGGCTCGTGCTCTTTGTGCACGCTTTCGATGATGCGGATTGCGTTGAGTAGCATCGCGATATCGATGCGGCATGTGCCGCGCGCGGAGCGTTGTGAAAACAAAGCTGCCCGCGAGATGAACTCACGGGCGGCCCAGGAACACGGCACGGATTGCGTTGACGGGGCGACGGATCAATGGTCGCTGGACGTCGTGTCGTGGTTGACGCGGGCGTCCCACCAGGTGGCGTTGTCGCGGCCGACGCGGCGCGGGCCTTCGACGGGGCGCTGCTCGTGGCACTTGGTGCAGTCGGCGAGCATGAGTTCGTTGCCGCCGCGGTGGCAATCGAGGCAATCGAAGTAGGCGTGATCGCCTTCGAGCGCGACGCCGGTGCGGCTGTGGTCGAAGCCCAGGTCGCCCCAGCGTTTGGCGTGGCACGGGAGGCAGGCGCCGGTGACGGGGGTGGTGGGATATTCGTTGGGCTTGTGGCAGTCGTTGCAGGTCAGGGCAGCGTGCCCGGGGCGGAGCCACCATCCGGTGCGCTGGGCGTGGTCAAAGGCGGGGCGTTCGCGGAGATCGTGGCAGGTGACGCAGCGGTCCTGGGCGTGGCAGTTGTAGCAGCTCTGCTGGCGGTTCACGAGGGGTCGCTCGGAGACGCCGCCGTGGCACTGGCTGCAGGAGTTCCCGGCGTGGCACTCGACGCACTTGATGCCGAAGCGTTCGGTGTGGTCCTTGTGGTGGAAGGTGACCGTGGGGATTCCCTTGTGGGAGGTGGTGTAGACGTAGGCGGCGTGGGCTTGGGCGCGGGGCTGGAGGTTGCCGCGGAGGCGATCGGAGAGGGCGGGATTGGCGCGGAAGGTGCCGGAGACGGTGTGGCAGAAGCCGCAGGCGTTTTCGTGGGTCCAGTCGCGGTGGCAGTTGAGGCACTGGCGGTGGTAGGCGCCGCGGAGGCCGAGCTTGCCGTCGGTGGTGGCGTTGCTGGCGGGCTCGTGGCACTCGCGGCAGGGACGGACGTCGGGCTTGTCGATGGATTTGGCGTCTTCGGGAAGCTCGTGGTGGCAGTTGCGGCATTCGCCGTGAATGCCGGACATCTCGACATGGACGCGGTGGTCGAAGCGGACGGAGCCGTAGCAGCCCGGGACCTGATCGAGCATCACGACGTCGGGGATCTTTTCGACCTTGTCGAGATTGATCGGGGCGACGGTGCTGGGAGTTTGGGCCTGGGTTTGGGCGGCGAGGAGGAGAACGAGGGTTGCGAGCGTGGCGTTCATGGCTCACTCCTTGACGCCGGCGAGCGCGGGGGTTTCGGCGGCGGGGACGGTGGGAGTGATGGGACGAGCGATGGTCTGGGCTGGCACGGCCGCGAGCACGGTGAGGTGAACGTCGTCGTGCGCGCGGGGCGCGTGATGCGCGTGATCGTCATGGAGCTGCTCGATGACCGGCAGGTTGAGGGCGATGGCGCGGTAGATCATGACGGTGAGGGCGATGGCGCCGAGGGTGACGGCGATCTCGCTGACGGAGGGGCGGTAGATGGCGCCGCGCTCGAGCGGGGAGTAGGCGAAGAGGAAGACGTTGAGACGGTTGAAGGCGACGCCGAGGACGACCAGGGCGGCGCCGAGGAATTGCCAGCGGGTCTGGGCACGCAGGCGGCGGCTGCTGAAGATGAGGATGGGGACGACCACCCCGAAGAGGACTTCGATCGTGAGCATCCGGGTGTCGTAGTCGGCGACGAGGAGGCGAGGGAGCTGGTCGCGGAGCGCGAGGTCGGCGAGCTTGACGGCGAGGTAGAGGCCGAGCGTGAAGGGGATGAAGCGCCCGAGTTCGGCGAGGAGGTCGCGTTCACCGGGAAGGCCGAAGGAGCGGTGGGCGATGATGGACTCGAAGATGACCATGGGGTAGCCGACGGCGAAGGCGGAGAGGAGGAAGAGGAGCGGGAGGGCGGGGGTGTGCCAGAGGGCGTCGAGCTTTCCGTGGGTGATGACCATCAGCGTGCCGAGGGAGGACTGGTGCATGCAGGAGAGCATGATGCCGAGCATGATGAAGATGGTCATGAAGCGGCCGAGGGTCTTGTCGGCGAATCGGAGGGCGCGATCGACGGGCTGGTTGAGGGCGGCGAGGCGGCCGGGGAGATGGACGCGCCCGATGAAGCGTTCGCAGGCGACGGGGAGGAACTCGATGTAGAGAACGGAGAGGTAGCACATGACACAGATGGCGACCTCGAAGAGGACGGAGTTGGGCTGCCAGAAGGGGGGGAGCATGACGTGCCACATGGCCCAGAAGCGCCCGAGATCGGTGGCGACCCCCAGCGCAACGAAGGTGTAGCCGAGCATGGCGGTGAGGAGAGCGGGGCGGACGAGCGGGTGGTAGCGCTCGCGGTGGAGGATGTGGGCGAGGAAGGCGGTGGTGAAGCCGCCGGCGGCGAGTGCGACCCCGGTGGCGACGTCGATGCCGATCCAGATGCCCCAGGGGTAGGCGTCGGTGAGATTGGTGGCGGCGCCCAGGCCGAAGAGCATGCGGAAGAGCCACGCGGCCGCGCCGATCGCGGCGATCGCGGTGACGACGAGCATCCCGGGCGTGAAGTAGCGGCGGCGGGAGTCGGGCGCGGCGAGGGTGGGATGGGCGAGGATGGGGATGGAGATGGAGGCGCTCACGCGTGACCTCCCTTGCGGGTGAGGAAGTGGAGTGTGGTGAGGATGGCGGCGATGGCGAGCGGTCCGGCGGCGCCCTTGAAGATGGCGTGCTGGATGCGCTCGGTGCGTTCGGCGGGGCTCTTGTCGGGGAGTCTCGGCAGTCCGAGGTCGACGAGCTGCTCGAAGGGACGCGCGGAGAGGTAGAGCCAGGAGGTTCCGCCGCCTTCGGTCTCGCCGTAGACGCGATCGACGTAGCGATCGGGGTGGGCGGCGATGCGTTCATGGGCGATGCGGAGGAGGTCTTCGCGCCGGCCGTATTGGAGCGCTTCGACGGGGCAGATCTCGACGCAGGCGGGGAGCTTTCCTTCGCGGGTGCGGTGGAGGCAGAGCTCGCACTTGCGGACGCGCGGGGTGAAGCGGCGATCGTACTCGTAGGTGAGGCGTTCGAAGGGGCAGGCGATCATGCAGTAGCGGCAGCCGATGCACTTGGAGGCGTCGTAGGTGACGGGGCCGTCGGGGGATTTCTGCATGGCGCCGACGAGGCAGGCGGAGACGCAGGGCGGGTATTCGCAGTGCATGCACTGAATCTTGGTGAAAATCGGCGGGTCCGCGGGGCTCGGGTCCGCCAGGGGGTTCCGTGTCGCGTTGACGACGCAGAACTGGTCGGTGCGCGGGCGGCGAAGAGTCGCGAACACGGACTGGTCGTCGCACTCTTCGAGCTTGCCGTGCGGGTTGTTGTTGGCGTCGTTGCACGCCCACTCGCAGCGCCGGCAGCCGACGCAGCGGGTCAGGTCAACCAGCACCCCCATGCGGCCCTCGCTCAGCTTGGCGGCGCCGTCCGCGCCGCTGCCGGCGAGGGCCTTTCCACCGACCGTCAGCGCCGTGAGCACGGCGCCGGCCTTGAGAAATCCGCGGCGGCTCGTGTCGGTCGGGGCCTGAACGCTGCTTCCGCTCTTCGGGGTGATCTGACTGGAAGTGCGAGCGTTCATCGGAGTCCTCCCGAGCGATTGACCAAGCCGCCGAGGCAAAGAAAGCGTGTCTAGCGGGTGTGAAGGACATGGCCGCTGGCGGCGAAGACGCGCCACAGGCCGATCAGGAACAGCGCCACGCCGGCGACGATGAGCAGCGCGGCGACGGTGCCCTGCATGACGAAGAGGACGACCGCCAGAAGCGGGAGGCTGACGATCATCGCGACGCCGAGGGCCAGTTCGCGAATCGCGTGGCGCCAGCGGGGGCTGAGGGTTGGCTCGATCATGTGCCAGGCGGCGATGGTGACGGCGATGGCGACGCAGACGGCGAAGGCGGCGATGAGCGTGCCGCGCATCAGCACGGCGGCGATCCCGAGCACGGGCATGCAGACGACGAGTGCGAGTCCGAGGGCCGTGGGGGCGACGTACTCGCGGAAAAGCTTGTGCTGGGTGGTTCCGAGGTGTGCCATGGGAGGCTCCTCTGTGAAGGACTGGTGACTGCTGGGAGGAGAGGCAATCGCCGGGCCAAGTTGGAATGGCCCGCGGGGAGCGGGGAACGCGGGTATGCGCTTTCAACGATGGGGTGGTGTTGATGAAATCCGCAACACAGTTGCGGAATTCAGCGCTGTGGATCACGGCTGCGGCGGCTGCTGGCCGCGAGCGACGAAGGCTCGACGGCAGGAGACGATGGCGGGGCGGATCGCCGGCCGTGTGTTGCTGGATGAGCCGTTCGCGCTTTCAGCAAGAGGTTTGCACGAACGGAGACCTTGCGGGCGCGCGAGCTGCTGGTGATGAAACTCTCAACACCTGGGGTGGACGGCGGATCGATGGAGGACGAATAATAAGGACATTCGAGTCCACATGGCTGGTGTGCGATGTTTACCAAGCCCGGACTGCTTGCCCGTTCGCTGGAGTTGCGGCTGCTCGTGCCGCTGGCGATCACGATCGCGGTGGCGTTGGCGCTGCACGCGGCGATCGGGTATTGGGGTGTGCGCGAGGAACTCCGGCGCTTCATCAAGGCGGACCTGGCGCGCTCGACCTCGCTGATCCGCAGCGCGACGCACGACGGGATGCTCCTGAATCGGCTGGATGAAGTTCAATCGCGGATCGAGAGCCTGGGCTCGTCGGAGGGATTCACGGCGATCCGCGTGTACGCCAAGGACGGGCGGATCGCCCTGACCGCCGACACGGGCGAACGCGGGCGGGTGGTGCCGATCACGAGCGATGAGTGCGCGGTGTGCCATGTCAATGGCGAGCGCACGGGTCCCAAGGTGCTGAGGAACGCCGACATGCCGGTGCTGGGGGACGGGCACGAGGGTCAGCGTGCGCTGAGCGTGATCATGAACGAGCGTGGTTGTTCGTCGCTGGAGTGTCACCCGCCGGCGTCGCACCGACCGGTGCTGGGGGTGCTGGACGTTCAGATGACGATGGCGCCGTTCGACGAGGCGATCAGCCGGGCGCGTCAGCAGCTGGGGACCACGACGATCCTGCTCATCATGACGGCGGGGTTGATCGTCGCGCTCTTCATCCGTCGGCTGATCCACGAGCCGGTGGAACGGCTGCACGAGGGGACGCGGCGGATCGCGGGCGGAGACCTTCACACGCGGATCGAAGTGGCGGGGCATCACGACCTGGCGCAGCTGGCGGGCGCGTTCAACGGGATGGTGAACGACCTTCGGGTGGCGCGTGAGGAGCTGGCCGAGTGGTCGCGGACGCTGGAACGCCGCGTCGAGGAGAAAACGCGGGAGCTCCGCGAGGCTCAGAAGCGCATGACGCGGGTGGAGACGATGGCGTCGCTGGGCAAGCTTTCGGCGACGGTGGCGCACGAGCTGAACAACCCCCTCAGCGGGATCCTGGCGTATGCGCGCCTGTCGCGCCGCGAGCTGAGCGAGCTGGCGATCGAGCCGGGGGCGGCGGCGCCGATCGACGGCTACCTGGCCCTGATCGACCGTGAATCGGTGCGCTGCGGCGAGATCGTGAAGAACCTGCTGGTTTTCGCGCGCGGGCAGAGCGTGCGCACCACGATGGCGAGCATCAACGAGATCGTGGAGAACAGCCTGATGCTGGTGCGGCATCACCTGGAGATGCACCGGGTTCGCCTGGAGGCGACGCTGCTCTCGGGCGATCCGACGATCGTCGCCGAGCGGGGGCGGGTCCAGCAGGCGGTGCTGGCGCTGCTGATGAACGCGATCGAGGCGATGCACGGGCTGAAGGATCGCGAAGCGGTGCTGCGTGTTCGGGTGGAGGGTGATGACGAGCGCGTGGTGCTGAGCATCGAGGACACGGGCGTCGGCATCGAGCCCGAGCTTGTGCCGCATATTTTCGAGCCGTTCGTCACGACCAAGGGCGAGACGAGCGGGGTCGGGCTCGGGCTGGCGGTGGTGTACGGCGTGGTCCACGGGCACGGCGGGGAGATCACGGTGCGATCGACACCGGGCGCGGGAACGACATTTACGCTTTGGCTGCCGCGCCGGCGCGCCGAGGCGTCGATCGAGCCGGCGGCGGGCGAGGGAGTTGTTCCCGGCGCTCGGCCTCAGGCTTTCGCGGCGGAGACCGGTGAATCCTGTGAGAGGGGTGGCGCATGAAACCCGAGCGTCCGGCGATTCTGGTGGTGGACGACGAGTTCAGCGTGCGTGATTCGCTGAGCCGATGGCTGGGGAAGGACGGGTTCGAGGCCATCCCCGCGGCGAGCGCGGAGGCGGCGCTCGGGCTGGCGGGGCGGCGCGGGTTCGAAGCGGCGGTGGTCGATGTGCGCATGCCGGGGATGGACGGCCTGGAGCTTCAGGCGGCGCTGCACGCGATCGATCCGGCGATGGAGGTCGTGGTCATCACGGCGTTCGGCTCGGTGGAGACCGCGGTGCGGGCGCTGAAGGACGGCGCGTTCGATTATCTCACCAAGCCGATCGATCCCGCGGAGCTGAGCCACCTCTTGAAGCGCGCGGTCGAGAAGCGGCGCATGGCCAGCGAGAACCGGAACCTCAAGCGCCTGATCGACGAGATGGTGTCGGTCGACACGATCGTGGGCGAAAGCGACGCGATCCGGGGCGTCATCGAGCTGATCCGGCGGGTGGCGCCGACCGACGCGACCGTGCTCATCACGGGGGAGAGCGGCACGGGAAAGGAGCTCATCGCCCGCGCCATCCACGCCAACAGCCCGCGGCGCTACGCGCCCATGATTCCCGTCAACTGCGGCGCGATCCCGGAATCGCTGCTGGAGAGCGAGCTCTTCGGGCACGAGAAGGGCGCGTTCACCAACGCGACGCAGCGCCGTCGCGGCAAGATCGAGATGGCCGACGGCGGAACACTATTCCTCGACGAGATCGGCTCGATCCCGGAGCGGATGCAGGTCGAACTGCTGCGGGTTCTGGAGGACAAGAGCTTCACGCGCGTGGGCGGGCAGGACCAGGTGCGCGTGGATTTTCGAGTGATCTGCGCGACGAACGAATCGCTGGAGGCCGCGGTGCGGGCGGGGAAGTTCCGCCAGGATCTTTTCTATCGGATCAACGTGTTCTCGATCGAGGCGCCGCCGCTGCGTCGGCGGGCGGACGACATCCCGCTCCTGGCGCGTCACTTCGTGGAGCGATTCGCGCGGCAGATGGACCGCAAGATCACGGGGATCAGCGCCGAGGCGATGCGTCGCCTGGAGGCGCACGACTGGCCAGGGAACGTGCGCGAGCTGTGCAACGCGATCGAGCGGGCGATGGTGGTCGGTCGGCCGCCCGAGATCAGGCCCGAGGATCTGCCGCTCACGGCGCCGCGCGCGGCGGCGGTGACACGGGTGTGCGATGACTCGCTCGAAGAGATCGAGCGGCGGCACATCCAGGGCGTGCTGGAGCGCACAGGATGGAACATCGCCCAGGCGGCCCACATCCTGCGCATCGACCGCGTGACGGTGTACAACAAGATCCGCAAGTTTGGACTGTGCCGCGACGGCGCGGGAAAGCACGGCGTGCCCGAGGGCGCGTCGGCGAAGTGAAGCGTGCGGCGTCGCGCGCCGAGCGGACGCGCGGCGACGTGCGAGGTTGTTGACCGCGCACGGATCGATTACATGCGCACCGGCTCGAAGCCCTTGCGATAGGCGCGCCGGACGAGCGTCTTGTTCGCCTCGGCGTGGTTGGTGAACTCAAGGCGGCGGCGGTCCCAGTTCAGCACCTGACCGGGGAACTTGGCGGCCTTGACCGCGAGCAGCCCGGGCTCGGTACAGCGGAGGCCGATGGTGAACGGCATCCAGAGATGCGGCGTGTCCTTGCCCAGCGCTTTGTCGACCCAGGCGTGCCAGTGGTTGAAGCTCTCGTACTTGGGCAGGCCGGGCCAGGTCATGCCGTCGATCATCTTGCCCTCGCGCCAGACCTCGAGCGGACCTTCGGGGGCGAGGACGAGGGTACCGCCCTCGCAGACGACGATGGTGCAGATGCCGCTGGGCCATTTGCCCTCGCCCAGGCCGATGTTGGCGCGTTCGGGCATCATCCCGGAGTCGTAGAAATAGAAGTTGCAGGTCGAGCCGGCGAACTTGTCTGAGTTGACGGGGTAGGTGAGGGTGGAGAGGACCTTGTCGGCGTGGAAGTAGCGCAGATCGCGCGAGGGCGTGCGCGTGCAGACCTGGGTCGGGCTCTGGAGTTCGGGGAAGGCATAGAACAGCACGTCGGTGGTGTGGACGACCCAGTCGGCGATCTGCCCGCCGCCGTAGTTGAACCAGGAGCGCCACTGGCGTTGCACCATCTGCGGACGGCAGGGCTCCTCGGCGTTGCCGCAGAGCCAGAGGTTGTAATCGAATCCGGCGGGAGGCTGGACGGGATCACCGAGCTTGCCGTCGGCGAAATAGAACCCGCCGCCCAGGGCGCCTCCGCCGTAGGTGACGTGGACCTCGACGACTTTTCCCAGCCCACCGGACTTCAGGATGTCGACGGCGGCGCGGCGGGCGGCGTGCTCGATGCGTTGCGCGCCGGTCTGGGTGACGAGGTGGGGCTTGGCCTTGGCGGCGCGTTCGAGAAGGTCGAGCTCCTCGAGCTGCTGGACGAGCGGTTTCTGCCCGTAGACGTGCTTGTTGGCCGCCAGCGCGGCGGTCATGATCGTGCAGTGCGAGTGGTCGGGCGTGGCGACGATGACGGCGTCGAACTTGTCGGCGTGCGTGGCGAAGGCCTCGCGGTAGTCGGCGCAGGTGAAGGCGCTGGGGTGGTCCTTGGCGGACTCGGCCAGGGCGTTGGCGTCGACGTCGCAGAGGCCGACGATTTCGGCCTGGGGATGGGCCGCGATGCTCTTGCGGTCGTGCCCGCCGATGGTCCCGATCACGCCGATCGAGAGAACGCGGAGCTTGCTCAGGCTCGACGCGGATTGGGCGGCGGGGCCCGAGGTGAAGCGTGAGCAACCGGCGACGGCGGCGGCCCCGGCGAGGGTGACGGTCTGCTGAAGGAAGCGACGGCGAGAGGTGTCCATGGCGATCTCCGATTGAGGGCGCGGGAATCCGGCGCCAGTCTAGCGGAGTGCGGCGGGGTCGGTGGGCGAGCGCTGCCCGCGCTTGGTGGGTGCGGCCGGGATGGAATGGGAATCCCAGCGAGGCGACGGCCGGGACGAATGGAACGGAGACCCGCACGCGAGCCCGCGCCGCATGGACACGATGGGATCAGTTCTTGCCCGGTGTCGGAGCCTGCGGGGTCGATTGAGCGGCTTTCTGGGCCGCCTTCTTGCGGGCTTCCATCGCCTGCGTGTACGCGAACACCGTCATGGCGGCGGGGATGAACGCCTTCTCGCCCGCCTTCTTGGAGACATCATCGAGCGATTTCATCGCGCCCGAGTTGACGTCCTTGGTGAGGTCGACGACGACGTTGTCGAACGTCTTGATGAGGCTCCCCCAGATCTGGAACTCTTCCTTGGTCTTGGGCACGAAGTTTGCCACGCCGGGGATGTTGAGCGGGGGGACGACGGCCCATATCTCGCGGTCGTCGGTCTTGACGCGGCGCATCGTCAGCCCGAGCGGCGCGAGCATGGGCTTGCCATCGACCATGATGGCGGCGACGTCGTCGTTGATGGGTGTCGTTGAGAGGCGTTCCACGCCGTCGTCGAGCGAGCCGTAGGGATCGACGAAGATGCGTTTGAGGGCGGCGTTGAAGGCCTCTTGCTGGGACTTGTCGGGCGGGCCGCGCCGCGAACGGGATTGGGCCTGCGCGAGCTGCCCGAAGAGCGTGGTGGCCTGGCCTTTCTTGGCGGCTTCCTCGCCCTGCTTCTTCAGCTTGTTCACTTCCTCGGGGAACTTGGTCTGGAGGGACTGGGCGAGCTCTTGCGTGTGTTTCAGGAACGTGCCGAGGGCGCGGTAGAGCCGGCGCATCTCGTCGTTCTCGGCGTAGAGCAAGTTGGGGAGCAGGTCGGCGCGGTTGTCCTTGACCATCTGGGCCGCGGAGCGGATGACGTCGGTCGGCGTGGCCTGGCTGTAGCTTGGCGCGCGGTCGCAGGCGGGAAGAACGGAAGCGAACAGGGTCGTCAGGACGAGCGCGAGGGCCCGTCGAAAGGCGCGGGCGATCGCGCACGGCGGTTCCCGAAGTGCACCGCCTCCGATTGCATCAAATTGGACATGCTCGCCCGGCATCGACACCCCCCCGCTGGCACGATGGTACTCGATTGAACCGCCCGCGCGGATGCGAGTTGCGGCCCAGAGCGGCCCCATTCACGAACGAAAAAAAGCCCGATCGCGGGATCGGGCTCGTCGGAAACGCCGGCATTCAGGGCCAACCGCTCAGCCCGCGGCCTTTTCTTCCTTCTTGGGTTCTTCCGCGGGCTTGGCCTTGTCACGATCGTGCCACGCTTTGAGCACCGCGGCTTCGCGGTCGGGCTTGATGCCCGCGAGATTCTTCAGGCGATCGCCCTCGGGCACGGAGTTGAACCAGTCCAGCGTCGCCTTGCAGGTGTCGACGACGGGGCGCATCTTCAGGCCGGCGTCGAGCGACTTCTGGATGTTTCGCGTGTGGAAGCCCGCGCTCTCGCCGATCGGCGGGATCCAGAGGGGCATGTCGCCCCACGGCGAGACCTGCTGGGCGGTCAGGAACTCGGTGTCGCACCAGGTGAAAGTCGCGTTCGAGTTCGAGGCTTGCTTGCAGGCGTCGAGGAGCATGCCCATCGTGAAGCCGGGCTTGCCGGCTGGGTTCTGGGGCGAGATGGCGTCGAAGACGCCCATGGTGCCGGACTCGATGAGATGGATGATCCACTCGGCCAGGTCGCGGACGTCGACCATCTGGAGCGGGTCGTTGGGCGTGCCGGGCGAGAGGACCTCGCCGCCGCGGGACACGCGGACGGGCCAGTAGGTGAAGCGGCCGGTCGGGTCGCCGGGCCCAACGATGAGGCCGGGGCGGACGTTGGTGACTCGCCCGGGCATGGCGGCCTCGGCGGCCTGCTCGCAGAGCGCCTTGGCCGGGCCGTAGTTCTCGAACGAAGCGCCAAAGGTCTCGACGGTTTCGTCGGCCATCTTCCCGACGGCGGAGGAGGTGTCGGCGCTGGGTGTGCTGTTGTCGGCGTAGACGGAGACGGAGCTGATGAACACGTACTGCTTCACGCTCGGCGCCAGGAGCTCGGCCGACGCCTTCACCATGCGCGGGAAGTAGCCCGATGTGTCAACGACGGCGTCCCAGGAGTGGCCCTTGAGCGACTCGAGCCCCTTGGCGGAGGCGGGGTCTTTTTCGTCGGCGGTTTTGTTGGGGTCGCGATTGCCGTAGAACCGCTCGGTGTTGTCGGTCTTGGTGTGCAGGACCTTTTCGGTCTTGCCGCGGTTGAAGAGCGAGACGCTGTGCCCGCGGGCCTGGGCGGCGGCGGTGACGGCGGGCCCGAGGAAGCCGGTGCCGCCCAGAATCAGGATCTTCTTGGGCGCGGCGGGCGCGGCGGCGTGAAGGCGACGGGCGCCGATCGCCAGCCCGGCGACGGCCAGGGACGAAGACGCCAGGAAGAGCCGACGGTTGCTGTGCATGGATTCGACCTTTCTGCGAAGATGGTGCGGCCAGGCCGCAGCGTAGCGTGCGGGGGAGTTGTACCAACCTCCGCACGCGGGGTTGCGGGCGGATTGTACGAAAAGCACCATCGGGCGGGGAACGCGGCGAGAAAGGCGGATCGCGTGGGTGAAACGAGCGGCCAGAATTCAAGCGTCGCACATGCGGCTCCGGGCGGCGCGGGCCACCCCGGCTCGCCCGACGCCGGGGGGTTCACGGGGGGCGTGCCCTGGCGGGTGCTGCTTCTGGCCGCGGCGTACTTCTTCTTTATCCTGACGAGCTACTACATGCTGCGCCCCATCCGCGAGACGATGGCGATCGAGCGGGGCGCGGACAAGCTCCCGTGGCTGATGACCGCGACGCTGGTCGTGATGCTGCTGGTGAACCCGGCGTATGCGTTCCTGGTCTCGAAGTTCCCGCGGCGCCGGTTTGTCCCGATCACGCACTACTTCTTCGGGCTCAACATCGTGGCGTTCTTCGCGGCGACGAGGCTGCTCCCCGCGGAGACCCTGCATTCGCTGGGTTATGCCTTTTACATCTGGCTGAGCGTGTTCAACCTGTTCGTGGTGTCGATCTTCTGGTCGATCATGGCCGACGTGTTCGGGCGCGACCGGGCCAAGAAGGTGTTCGGCGTGATCGCTGTGGGCGGGACGCTCGGCGCGATCTGCGGGCCGATCATCGTGAACTCGCTCCTGGGCGGGAGCCTCTCGCTGGAGTGGCCGTTCGGCGAAAAGCCGGCGGCGTGGACGCCGGTGGAGTTTCCCAAGGTGGAGCGCGAGTGGGTGTTCCTGGCGGCGCTCGTGCCGCTGCAGGCGGCGATCCTGTGCGCCGGCTCGTTGATCAAGCGTGGCGAGGCGTGGAGGTCGGGCGCGGCGGCGCGCGCCGAGGAGCGTGAGCCGACCGCCGACGCGTTGGCGGGGTTCCGGCTCATCGTGGGAAGCCGCTATCTGCAGACGCTCTCGCTCTACATGCTCCTGTTCACGATCACGAGCACGTTTATCTATGTCGAGCAGGCGAACATGATCGCGGAGAAGTTCCCCGACGCCGCGGCGCGCACCAAGGCCTTCGCCAATCTCGATCTCTACACCAACCTGCTGACGCTCGGCACCCAGCTCTTTCTGACGCGCCAGATCATCCGGCTTCTCGGCGTGGGGGGCACGCTGGCGGTTCTGCCCGCGATCACGTTCTGCGGCTTCGGCGCGCTGGCGGTGACCGGGAGCGTGCCGGTGTTGTACAGCTATCAGGTCGTGCGACGCGGGATGCACTACGCGGTCGATCGCCCGGCCCGCGAGGTGCTGTATACGCCGCTCTCACCCGACGAGAAGTACAAGTCCAAGGCGTTCATCGACACGTTCGTGTATCGCGCGGGCGACATGCTGGGCGGTTGGGCGCCGACGTGGCTGGGGAAGGTCAGTGGATGGATCGGGCTCAAGGCCGCCCTCCCGTCGTGGACGCTGTGGATGCCGCTCTCCTTGCTCTGGATCGCGACGGCGGTGGTGCTCGGGGTGATGCAGCGGCACGCGGGCAACGCGGGCGGCAAGCTGCCGGGTCAGGAATCCAAGGCCTGAGCCGGGCGAGCTCGATCAAGCGAGCATCGCCGGCTCGATGACCGGTTGGACTTGTCTGGTGCCCGGTGCCTGACGCCGAGTGACTTTCGTCAGCACCCTTCCTCGAAGTGGGACGCGAAGAGGTCGTAGTCGTCGCCGTTCACGAAGCCGTCGCGGTTGAGGTCCGCGCCGAGGTCGGCGGATTCGAACATCGAGGCGAAGGAGTCGTAATCGTCGCCGTTGACGAAGTTGTCGGAGTTGAAGTCGGCCAGGCAGGGGAAGATGAGCGTGACCGAATCGAAGGACTGCCAGGCCGAGTTGAAGTCGTAGAGTCCGGCGTAGCCGGATTTCGGGCTGGGAACCGTGAGCGACGTCGCGGGAGTTGGCGAGCCGTTGAGGTAAGCGTCGTAGTGATCGCCCACGGCGACGACGCGGACGCGGATGTCGTCGCCTTGGTTGAACAACCCGGACACTTGATTGATCGGAGGGGAGTATCCGCCGTTGGTCATGATGTGCCAGTACAGGCCCGTGCCCGTGGAGCCGAAGCCGCCGGTGACGAGCAGCACGCCGTTCAGGGCCAGGTCGTCGATGTGGAGCCAGATGCCGCCATCGCTGACATCGGAGATGTCGACGGTGATCTCGAAGTCGTTGTGCTGGTATGTCAGTGACGTCAGCGTGGGCGGGTTGTTGGATGGGTTGGTCGCAAAGTAGCGATCCCCGTCGCCCGCCCAGGCGCCGCGTTCGTTCCGCCAAAGCGGCGAGGGCGCGGGTGAGAACGAGTCGTGAAACACGAACTGGGCGCTGGCGGATTGGGCGGTCAAGATCAGCAGCGACGCGGCAAGGAGCTTGTTCATGTGAGTTCTCGCGGGCAAGAAGGCGAACGCACCGGGCATCAGATTACTCGATGCCGATACCGCCTCCAATGCCAATTGGGGCTCAAACCGAGGGCGATCAGGACGACGCCATCGCGAGCAGCGGACCGGCGCGACCGCCATCGCCTCGAAGCCCCATAACCGCGCCTCGGACGACCGCTCGCCGGAGCGCTCGCCGTTTAGCACCCCGCGTCGAAGGCCTCGGCGAAGGCGTCGTAGTCATCGCCGTTGACGAAGCCGTCGTCGTTCACGTCGGCGGCCGCATCGGCGTTGTCGAACGACTCGGCGAAAAGATCGTAATCGTCGCCGTTGATGAACCCGTCGTTGTTGAAGTCCGACAGGCACGGATTGCTGTGCACGAGCATTGAGGCGGGGATGACCTGCTTGGCGATGTTTGGTCCGGCCACGCTCAGGATCAGCCCGCCCGCGCCGCCGGCCTCGAACCACTCAACGCGGAGTTTGTGCGTTCCGGCCTTGAGATTGACGGTTCCCCCCACTTCGACCATGCCGTGCAGACCATCGGCATTGGCGACGAGGTTGGTGCCGATGTAGAGCTTTGAGCCGTCGTCGGACTGCGTGTAGAGCGTGTAGAGCCCCTCGGTGGGCGCGACGAAGTAGCCGTCGAACGCGGCGAGCAGGTCGTCCTTTCGCTCGCTGTCGAGCAAGAAGCCCGAGGTTGAGGGCTGGTTGACCTCGGCGACGATCGAGGTCTTGTAGGGCGCGCGGTCGTCGAAGCTCGGGAGCGCCGAGAGCCCCGCGGGCAGGTCGAAGTAATCGATGCTGAGCGGGCCTGCGAACGCGGTGCTCGGGATCACCTGCTTGGAGTGCGTCGAACTCTGCCACGACGAGATCAGGCCGCCCCAGAACGTCGAGCCGGCGAAGTATTCGACCATGAAGCTGTGCGGGCCGGCGGCCAGCGCGATCGAGCCCGAGGCCTCGGTCATGCTGTTGCGGAGGAAGTCGTTCTTGACCACGGCCTGCCCGTCGATCCAGAGCATCGAGCCGTCTTCCGAGTCGGTGAAGAAGGAGTAGGAATCGGTGGCGGGGATGTTGATCGTTCCCTGGATGAGCGCGCCAAAGAGGCTCTTGCGCCCGGAGCCGAGCAAGTTGAGGTACGCGCGGGGGAAGTCGACCGCGCCGATGGTCGCGGACTTGTAGGGCGAGAGGGCCGCGAAATCCGGGAGCGCGTTCTGCCCACCGGCGCGGTAGTAGCTGGCGACCAGGCCGGGCGAGGTGTTGCCGGCGTTGTCGGGGTCGCGCAGGGTCTGGTTGCTGATGTAGACGCGCGCGGTCGCCTGGGCGCCCGCGGTGTCCTGGATGGTGTAGAGGAACGTGTCGTAGCCGCTGGCGTCGACGCGTGGCGTGTAGAGAAGCTCGTCGCGTCCGCCCGTGCCGGTGCCCGATGAGATGGAGAGGGTCGCGCCGGCCTGGGTCGTGCCTGGGAACGACACGAACGAGAGCGGGTCGCAGTTGGGATCGGCGTCGTTCGACATGACGTCCAGGCGCGTGGGCACGTTGGAAGAGATGGTGTAGGAATTGGCGATCGCGCCCGGGCCGCCCTGGACCGGGGCGGGACCGACGGTTTCAAGACACCCGCGGGCGGCGGCGTACTTGAGCGAGGGGATCACGGTCTCGCTGAACGCGCTCAGGTTGCCGGCGCACCCGCCCAGGCCGGAGCACATGATCGAGCAATCGGGCGAGCCGTCGCAGTGTCCGGCCGCGAAGTTGTGCCCGACCTCGTGCGACACCAGGCCGACCAGCGCGCCAAGATCGCCCGTGAAACCGATGTTGGAGACGGCGTACTCATAGCTGAAGTTGCAGACGACATCGACCCAGGCCAGGCCGATCACGCCGCCCGTCGGCTGACCGGTGAAGAGGTGGGCGCAGTCGCGCGGCTTGAAGCGCTGGACCGTGGTCCACTCGTTCTGGATCTGCCCGAGCAGGGCGCCGATGTCGGCGGTGTTGTAGAGCGTGTTGTCGGTGCGCACGATGCTGGCGCTGATGATGAAGTGGACGTTGACGTCGCGGTTGTAGATCACGTTCATGCCGTTGATGATGCTCTCGGCATAGGCGAGGCACTGGACGGGGTCCGAGCCGTGCTGCCCGTAGTAGGTGAAGTCCATGTCAATGCCGATCTGGGCCTGGCGCAGGCAGTCGGCGCGGGTGTCGAAGCCGCCCGGCGCTTGCTTCTTCACGCGGTCGGGCACTTCGAGCGCCCCGCCGCACGAGTGCCCGGTCGCCTTGATCGCGTCGGAGCGATAGACGACGTGGTCGATCGGGTTGGCGCCGGCGTCGATCTCGACGAGAGGCTGCATGTACCAGATCGTGCCGTCGCCCGGATCGATGACGGCGTGGACACCCGACGCGACGAACGACACCGCGACCAGCGATCCCGGACGATCCACGATCTGGCCGCGGTGAGTCGTGACGCTGGGCGTAGGCAGGTCGATCATCTGGCCGGCGTGCGACGACTGAAGCGAGAAGCCGGGCGCTCGGACGGATGAGGACTCCAGATCGAGCAGGAGTTCCTCGCCGTTCAGCACCAGCGTGGCGAACCAGTGGCCGGACGCGGCGGGGGTCCACTCGATCGGCTGGAGCTCGGCCTTGCTCAGATCGAGGTTTGAACGTGGCAGGTCGCCGACCTTGGTCGAAGCGATCCCGGCGGGCTGCGCCTGGTCCGACGGCGAGGTCGACGCAGCCTCCAAGCCCTCGCGGGCCGAAGCGGGAACGGTTGAAAAGGCGGCCAACACGAACGCCGCAATCGCGGCGAGGAGCAGTTTCGATGACATCGCGAGTCTCCTGTCTGAACCATCCATCGTACAAGATGCGGCCCGGATTCCCTAGAGGTTGCCGACGAAAAGCGAACGCACACCGAATGAGTTTGGGACTCGGGTTGGGAACAGGCAGCGCGGCTCGACTCCGACGCTTCGGGCGAACGCCCGACACCACCGAAACCCGACGCCCAGACCATCGCGATCTCACGCTTCGCTATCGGACTCTTTGCGCCGGCTTTCGGGAGCCCTGACAAACCGCGCGTGAATCGCGTGTTTACTCCTCGCGTCGGATCGGCCACGTTTCCGGTCGCCGGTGTGCGCGACAAGCGGCCGTCCGCAATACTGCTCAAGAGAAGAAGAGGAGATTGAACATGTCGACCCTGGCCCGTGGTTCGTTTGCCCTCGCGCTGGCGTGCGTCGCCGGCACCACCTTTGCCCAGCTCACAGGCCCCAGCAGTTCGCAGTCCCCCTACGTGCTCCCCACCCGCGCGGGCGTGGTGACCCAGAGCCTGCTCACGGCCGGCGACGTCATCGGCGGCTACAAGATGGTCGGTATCCCCGACGGCACCGGCGCGTTCGCCAACGGCGACGGCACCTTCACCTTCCTGGTCAATCACGAGATCCCCGCCGCGTCCGGCGGCGTCCGCGCCCACGGCTCGACGGGCGGGTTTGTCTCACGCTGGTCGATCGACGCCGCGACCCGCACCGTGATCTCCGGCCGCGACCACAACACCAGCGCCTCCGATGTTCATACCTGGAACGGCACGGGTTATTCGCAGGGCACCACCCAGTACAACCGCCTCTGCTCGGCCGACCTGGCCAAGCCCAGCGCCTACAAGTTCGGGAATCTCGGCACCGACGCCCGCATTCTCATGAATGGCGAGGAGAGCGGCAGCGAAGGGCGCGCGTTCGCGCACATCGTCACCGGCGCCAACCAGAACCAGTCCTATCAGCTCCCCTACCTCGGGCGATTCTCCTGGGAAAACTCCATCGCGAATCCCAAGGCCCAGGCCAAGACCGTTGTCATGGGCACCGATGACTCCACGCCCGGCCAGGTCTACATGTACGTCGGCAACAAGCAGAGCTCCGGCAATGACATCGAACGCGCCGGCCTCTCCGACGGCAACCTCTACGGCGTGCGCGTCAGCGGCCTTCCGACCGAGGTCCGCGCGTCCGGCGCCTCGGGGCGCTTCGACCTCTTCGACCACGGCAACGTCGCCAACAAGTCCGGCGCCGATCTCAACAACGAATCCAACACCAACAGCGTGACCAACTTCCTCCGCCCCGAGGACGGCGCGTGGGACCACCGCATCGGGCACGAGAACGACTTCTACTTTGTCACCACCGATCGCTTCAACTCCGCCAGCCAGGAAGGCCACTCGCGGCTGTACCGCATGCGCTTTGATGACATCACCAACCCCACCATGGGCGGGCAGATCGACATGCTGGTCGACGGCTTTGTCTCCGGCCCCAACATGATGGACAACATCTGCATCGACAACCTCGGTCGAATCCTCATCCAGGAGGACATCGGCGGGCAGGATCCGCTCGGCGCGATCTGGCTCTACGACACCGCGTCCGCCGGCCTGGTCAAGATCGCCGAGCACGACCCCTTCCGCTTCGACTCCACCTCGTCGGGATTCCTGACGCGCGATGAAGAGTCTTCGGGCATCATCGACGCGACCGACATCCTCGGCCAGGGTTGGTTCCTTCTCTCGGACCAGGCCCACTATTCGGTCAGCGGCGAGCAGTACGAGGGCGGCCAGTTGCTCGCCATGTATGTTGATCCCTCGATCATCCCCGCGCCGGGTGCGGCCGCGGTCCTGGGCCTGGGCGCCCTGGCCGCCGCTCGTCGTCGTCGCGCCTGATCGATTCCTGAGATCGCCGTTCAACGGCGCATGATGTCCGTGCAAAGTCAGGGCGTGGTCGGTACCATCCGGCCACGCCCTTTTCGTTGGCATTTGGTGGTGCGAGGGCGGTGCGCGGCTCTTGACACGCGGCGCGGTCTCCGGGCACACTACACAGGTCGGGACGCGCGAACGCCTCGACGATATGGAGGAAGCCATGCTCATTCTCGCCCTCCTTTCGGTTGTGGCCATGGGCGGTGGCACCGACACGCCGCGCGTCCTGTGGTCCGCGCCGACCTCGTCCCACAGCTTCGGCGCCGGCGCGATCGCCGATGCCGATGGCGACGGCAACCTCGACGTGGCCTTCGCGAGCTACTTCGGCGATGCGAAAGTGCGCGTTCTCCGCGGCAAGGACGGGAGCGAGTTGTGGTCCTACCACGATCCCGACCCCAAACGCGACGATTGCTACGACGCCTCGCTCCGATTCGCCGACCTCGGCGACGGCAAGCTCTCGCTCGTCGCGCCGTGCTCCAGCGGCTGCCGCGTTCTGGCATTCGACGCCGCGACGGGCGCCGTGAAATGGAACACCTACCTCGGCGATGGCGAGTGCATCGACACGCCGCCCTTCATCGGCGCGGTCGACGGCGTGGGCACGATCGGCGTGGTCGTCGGCACGTTCAAGGGCAAGCTCCACGTGCTCGGGTCCGACGGGAAGATACTCCGCTCGATCAAGGTCGCGCCGGGCGCGGTGCAATCGTGCCCGATCGTGACGGACCTCGACGCCGACGGCGTGCCCGATTTCATCGCGGGCAACTTCAAGGGCGACCACGCGATGCACGCCGTGAGCGGGCGCGATGGGAACGAGTTGTGGAAGGTCGCGACCGGATCGCACATTTACCACGGGCCGTCGATGTGGAACCCGCGCGGCGACGGCTCCATGCACTTTGTCTTCGGGAGCTACGACGGCAAGGTCTATTCCGTTGACGCCAAGGGAGCGCCCGACTTCACGATCGCGCCGGGCGAACGATACTTCATGTCCCCCACCGCCATTCTCGATATCGACGGCGACGGCAAGGACGAGTGCATCGCGGCGTGTGAGAAGGTCAGCGCGATCAACGGCGAGGGCAAGGTCCTCTGGCAGCATACGGTCGGCGCCAGCGGCGGCTGGACCTCGATCACGCGCGGCGTGTCGATCGCCGATCTCAACGCCGACGGCGCCAAAGACCTCGCGTATCTCACCGGCGATGGTGTCTTCCGCGTGCTCAACGCCAAGGACGGCTCGGTTCAGTGCGAGTTCAACGCGGGCGGCGTCTGTGGAGAGGGGCACGTCGTGTCGGATTCGTCCAATTGCCCGCTGATCGGCGACCTGGACGGCGACGGCCTGCTCGACGTCTTCTTTGTCGTCGGGGGCGGCGGGAACAAGAAGGCCGACGGCACGAAGGAGCCGCGCTTCGGCCGTGCGATCTGCGTTACGGGCTTTGCGGGCAAGGCCTCGCCGGACAACGCGTGGCCCATGATGCGCCACGACATCCGCAATAGCGGAAACGTGCGCGGACCGATCGAGTCGGCCAAGCAAGCCAAGTAGTCACGCGGCGCGGGGTGGTGCTGCGCGGTGAACTCGCGCCGCATTCCGGTCGCCCGATGCCTGCCGCCCGATCCCCGCTGCCTGATGCCCGCGCCTCAGCACCCCGCCTCGAAGCGCGAGGCGAAAGCGTCGTAGTCATCGCCGTTCACGAAGCCGTCGTGGTTGAAATCCGCGCCCGGATCGGCGATGTCGAAGAGCGAGGCGAAGGCGTCGAAATCGTCGCCGTTTACGAAGCCGTCATCATTGAAATCGGCGGGGCACCCGAGCGAGCCGGCGATACGCACCGCCATGGGTCGGCCGGGCTGCGAGAGGGAGTTGCTCCCGCCGCGCGTGCGCGAGCCCAGGCCCGACGTGCCGTAGTTCGCCGTCGATACATAGGTCGACGACGCCACGCCCGAGAGGCGGAGCCAGTAGCGGCCCTGCGGGAGCTGCGCCTGCAGCGGGAGATAGACCCAGTTCTCAAGCACGGCGTTGAACTGATAGTTCCCGGTGATCGACGCGATCGGAGCGAACTCGTGCGGCGCCTCGCCCGTGCCGTCGTCGGCAAAAATTTCGGCCGCAAATCCCTGGCCGTCATGGAAGTTGTAGGTGTAGCCGTCGAGCCCTAGCTCGCTGACGGCCCAGCCCTGCGCCGGGACATCAAAGGGCTGATACGCCTTCCAGAAAGAGGTCACGGAGCGCCCGGACCCGTCGGCGGCATCGTCGCCGTTGTCCAGCAAGAAATTCCTGGTCACACACGAGCTGGCCTGGCAGGTGTCGATCGCACCATTGTTGTCGCAATCGGGCGCTCCGCCGGCGATGTCCACGTCGTCGGCGATGGCGTTCCCGTTGCAGTCGCGGAGCGCCTGCGGGGGTTCGCCGGTCGAAAGCGCCAGGAACGTGGGATAGGCGCTCCCGGGCGCGGTGTAAATCGTCGTCGCCGGGCCGCCCGCGATCGGGATCGTCCGCACCACCCGGTTCACATCGTCGATGAAGGCAATGACATTCTGCGAGGGCACGAGCGCCAGATCGTTCAGGCCGCTCGACACCGCCACACTCGGCGAGTTGTCGTAGAGCATGATGATCCCGCTCCCGTCCAGGTTTGCGCGCCCGATGTAGTCGCTGTTGGTATCCGAGTCGCAGAAATAGATGCGGCCCGCGGCGACGTCCAGCGCGACCGCCTTCACCTGGGCCCGCCCGCGCACCAGCGTCTTGAGGTTTCCGCCATTCAGGTTGGTCCGGCGAATCTCGCCCTGATCACCGAAGTAGACATGCCCGTTGGTCGCGTCGACCTTGGGCGCGCCGATGCTCCAACTCCCGGACGAGGTAAAGAGCGTTATAAGCCCCGAGCCGTCCGCGTTGACGCGCCGGAGCTTGTTGCCGTCCGCGAAGTAGATGCGACCCGAGGCATCGAGCGACGAACCGCGCACGTTGCCCGTGAAGTTGTTCAGCACCGTCAGCCCGCCGCCGGCGGAATCCGTGCGGAAGATTGTGCTCGGCGTGCCGAGGTGCCCGAGGTAGAAGTGCCCGGACGACGGCTCATACGCCAGCCCGTTGGGAAGCCAGAATGAGGTCGGGAGCGCGAAATGAACGCGCGGATTGGTTCCATCGGCCCCCACCGCCGCCACGCGGCCGTTGTTGAACTCAAAGAGCGCGACGTAGACGTCGGTTTGAGCGCTGGCCACGCCGGCCGCCATCCCGGCGACCGCGACAAGAGAACGAATCAGCATCTGGGGCTCCTCGGTGCGTCGATTGAGAACTCAACTCTAGATCGACAGCGTAACGGGAAAGCCCCAGAAACGAAAGTAATCTCGCCACGATCATGCGTTTTCGGACGATGTTCAGCACCCCGCGTCGAAGTGCTCGGCGAACAGGTCGTAGTCGTCGCCGTTGACGAAGCCGTCGTGGTTGATGTCGGCGCCGGAGTCGGCGATGTCGAAGAGCGTCGCGAAGGCGTCGTAGTCGTCGCCGTTGACAAAGCCGTTGCCGTCAAAGTCGGCCAGGCACAGCATCAGCGACGCCGGCGCCGTCGTCACGTCGTCGCAGGGGTTGGTGATCACGCAGTCGTACAGCGCCACGTCCGCGGCAGAGATATTGGAAACCGTGAGCGTCGGCAGATCGAAGCCGGCGACGATGGAACCGGTCCCGGTCGGGCCATCCGCCAGCGGCGTGCCGTTGCGACGCCACTGGAACGAGTACAGCCCGCCGCCCGAGCCCGCCGCATCGAACGTAACCGTATCGCCGGCCGCGGCGCTGACATCCTGCGGCTGCTCCGCGACGCCCGGGGGCGAGCAGAGCGCGAGCGTCGCCGGGGCGCTGGTCACATTCCCGCAGACTCCCGTTACGACGCAGCGGTACGTGCCGCCCCAATTGCTGGGGGTCTTGCGTCCGATGCGGAGCTGCGACGTGGTGGCGCCCTTGATGTCAAAGTCCTTGGATAGAACCTTGGAGCAATTGTCGTCGGCGAGATTGGTCCACACGCCGGGCGACGTCTCTTCCTGCCACTGATAGTTCAAGGGCCCCGAGCCCGACGCGAACACGTTGAACGTGTCGCCGTACACCTGATCGGGCGCGGTGTTGACCTGCGACAGGGGATCGAGATTGATGCGGACCGGCTCGCAGGGCGTGGATCCGGTGAGATCGACGATGCCGGAGAAGCCGGTCATCAGGCACGGGTCGCGCTCGTCGAGGAACGACGCGAGGATCTTGGTGCCGTCGGCGCTTACGCCCAGTCCCGCGATGCCGAAATAGCTGGCCAGCGTGATATCGGGGATCGACCATCCGAGCGTGCTCAGGTATGCGTTCAGTTCCATCGCGACGCCGCCGTTGATGTCCGCGCGCCAGATGAAGCCATAGCCCTGCCCGCCGACGACCGTGCCGCCGTCGGCGCTGATGGCGTAGGGAACCATCGACGTGTCGCCGCCGAGGTTCTGCGGAACCCACTCGTTCCCGTCCCAATTCCAACGGACGGGAAGGCGCGAGGTCGTCCCAAAGACCAGGTCCATCGCGTCTTCGCTGTAGCGGCCGACGATGTGGTTGCCATCGGCCGAGACCGCGACCAACTCGCCGCCGAAGGGATCGATCAGCGTCTGCTCCCAGACGCCCGCGACCTTGCGCCACACCACGGCCCGGCGCGCGCTGAAACCAAGGTCATCACTGAAATTCTCGTCATAGCCGATGACCACCGTCCCGTCGGCGCTGATCGAGTCGGCTCGCGTCGCGCGGGCCGTCGTGCCGTCCTGCGTCACGCTCACGGGGAGGACTTCGTACTCGCCGGTCATGGTGTCGTAGACCCACGCGCGATAGGGCCCGCACACACGCTCGGTGTACGCACCACCCACCACATATCGCCCGTCGGCCGAGATGTCATTCGCGCTGTTCTGGAAGGCGTCGCACTTGTTGCCGTTGGGCAGCGTGCCGATGTTCTCGACGCCCGTCGCGGGGTTCCACAGGTGCGGCGTGTTGCCGCTGGTCGGCAGGCCGCCCATTCCCTGGCGGTTCCGCGTGCCCCACATAATCATCATGCCGTCGTCGGACGCGCGGGTGCGCCCGTCTTCCCAGTCGCCGCCGGTGTTCTCGGCTCCCGAGCCGAGGAAATAGCGGGTGACGTAGTACCGGCCCACCGCTCCGTTGTAGATCAAACCGATCACGCCCCGTCCGTCAGAAGTCATGTCTTCCGAGATCATCCCGGTCACAACGAGGGTGGGCTGGGCCCACGCCGCGGACGTGATGAGCGCCGAGAGAAGTGCGGCCACGGTACGTGTACGAGTCATGACGATCTCCGTGCGAGCGGACGCTCGCGGCTCTTGGTGCGTGTGAGGCTGAATGCCGACCCGACGCGCGAGCACCGGGCCGACTTGGTTGAGAAGGAGTGAGACGAGCGAATCAGTTCAGGCGCGACGACGCCGAACGCCGAACACACCCGCGAGGGCGAGCACGCCCGCCGAAGCCGGCGCGGGAACGGCGTTCCAAGACAGATTGTCGATCACCTCGGTCGGGCCAATCCAGTTGAAGCCGACGAAGCGAACCTCGTCAAAGGTCGAACCGGAGTCGGTCGTGATATTGACCCACGTCGGACCAGTCGGCCCCCAGGTCGGGTGGTCGATGAAGAAGCTGCCGACCTCGACGCCGTCATTGAGCGCGACCACGATCGCACCGCCGTTGAAGATGGTCGCGGGGCCGGAGTCATCCCAGAACTGGCAGGAGAACTCGGTGAGGTCCTGAGAGAAGTTCAGGAACCCTCCCCACGGACCGGTCCATGCGTTGCCGGTGCCGAGCCACGTGGTGCCGAAGATCGAATTAAGATCGCCGACAAATCCGCCGTCACCGTTGCCGCTCATCAGACCCGAGATTCCGTAGCCGGTCCACTCGTTGCCGAGGAGCGAGCCGGTCGGGCCACCCGACTCATCGAAGTTCAGCGCCGTGCCGTACGAAGGGGCGCTCGAGGTGTAAGTGACGGACACCCCGGCGTTGGCGGCGGCGGCCATGGCGAGGGCGATACCAGACGAAATAAGAACACGGCGCATGTGAACTCTCCCCATCTACTTTCGATTCCACCTGTTCAACCCTCGGAAAAGGGCGTCGGGCACCCGACTCATCGCACGATAACGGACTCATCGTGTCACGTCAAGTGTCCCATGTGACATTTTTGCTGACGTTTCGTCGCTTCCGCCATCCGCTTCTGCTATCATGAATTGGCCTATTTGCGTACAGACATCGAACATGAAATCAACCGACACTCCATCACCGCTCGCTTCCCCCCCGACGGGTCAGGCGAAAACCTCGTTCTCGTCGCTCTTGGCCGAGTTCCATTCGCTCCGCGGCCAGATCGGCGGCCTGTTTGCGCTCGCGGGCGTTGACCCCACCAAGACGCGCGAGCCCGCACGCGATCTGGGAATCAGCCGCGGCCTGGCGTGGCGTCTTACACGCATTGTGCGGGAGTCAGACCCTACACCTGCGGTCACCGATCTGCCCGGGCCCGCGAGCATGGCGAAGTTCTTTGACGCCTGCCGCGCTCGCGCTGTTCCCGAAGAGGCGATCGCCAAGGCCGTGGCGGCGTTCGAGCGCTTCGAGAGCGTGCTGTCGTCATGCACCGGCGACCGCAAGACGCTGGCGATGATGATGGTGAACCGCAGCCCGGTCAATGCGGGCAACGAGGCGTCGAAAGCGCGGCGTCAGCTGTTCGACGGCGCGTGCGGTGTGTGGGGCGTGCAGGCACAGACGCGCTTCGTGTCGGTCTTCGTTTTCCCATCGCCCGACGATCCCGACATGCTCAACGCCGGGCACGTCACCGGCTTTGTCGGTTTCCGCCGCCTGAGCCCCAAGCCCTGGCCCCTCAGCTATGAAGCGCTGCACACCGCGACGGGCGACGCGGCCAGGCTCCTGAAAACGCCGCTCGATCCCGAGGGCGTGGGCGAGGGACAGCTCCAGCTCCTCAAGCGGTTCTGCACGCCGTCGCTGCCCGACATCCGCGTTGTCGAATCCGGGAGCTACAAGCGATTCGAGCTCGCGGCCGGTCCGGTCGGTAACGAGGGCCTCACCACCTGCGTCTTCGGTACGCACCTTCGCCACATCTATCCGCGCTACTCCGAGACGCCGGACACCGCGGGCTTCATGGTGCTGCTCACCACGCCCGTCGAGCGCGTGATGTTCGACATGTACGTGCATCGCTCGATGAACATGGAAACGCCACCGCCGGCTCAGCTGCTCGACCGCCTCGCGTTCCCCCACGCGAGCCCGGAGAGCGACTTTGCACGCCAGTCGCTGCCGATCGCGGAGGCGCCGACACTCCTGCCCGCCGGAATCGAGGGCACGCTCGCGCCGTCCATCCCCTGGTACACCAGCCTGGTCGAGGACGTAACGTCCCGCCTGGGCATTCCGATCACCGACTTCGTCGGCTCGCGCTTCGAGATGTCGTTCCCGCCGATCGCAACGACGCTGAGTCGCCGGTTCGATCTGTGGCCCAAGCCTTGAAACCCGGCGCTGACCGAGCGGCCCCGATGGAGCGGGGAGCGCTCAGCACCCGGCGTCGAAGTGCTCGGCGAAGAGGTCGTAGTCGTCGCCGTTGACAAAGCCGTCGTGGTTCAAGTCGGCCGCTGGATCGGCGATGTCA
>JABWBC010000159.1 GCA_013360695.1 Phycisphaerales bacterium | reverse complement strand
GCCTCGATCACGCGCACGCCGCGCGCCGTGCGCTCGGCGACGACCAGGCCCAGCTCAAAGAGCGCGCCCAGGCGTTGCGTGTCGGTGGTGGGTGTCGTCGTCGCCATGCGTTTCTCAGCGGGTCCGAAGCTCGGTGATGGTCGCGGGAAGGGTCGAACGGTCGATGGTCACGATCAGTTCACATTCGATGCCGGTCTGCTCGTCGCGCCCGCGGCAGTCCACGCGGTACACGTTCGAGCGCACATCCAGAACATTGGAGATGCGCGAGAGACGGTTGCGCGTCATCCCCGCGACGTCGAGCAGGTCCACGATCGACGTGAATCCCTTGGGACGAGCCTCGCGCTCCGCGATGATCGCGTCCGCCGTCGAAGGGTCGATGTCGGTCAGGTACTGCAGCGTCTCGGCCTGGCAGGTGTTGATGTTCAGTTTGCCCGGACGCGCTGCGGTCGTCGGTGTTGTCTCGTCGCTCGTGCTCGCGGTCTCGGCGGTGGTGGTTGCGGCCGCCGCGTCGATGGTCGCCTCGGCGAAGAGCGCCGCGAGCTGATCGGTCGAGAGGGGCTCAACCCGCGCGCCGCCCGTGCCGCCCTGCTGACCGGTCGAACCAAGCTGGTCGAGATCGCGCCGGATGAAATCGCTCATGACAGCGCCGGAACTCGCCCCGTACGCGACGATCGCGTCGGCCTGCGCGGAGGTCACGTTGATCCGCTGCGCGACTTCGTCGGCGGTCGCGACCGAGAGATTCAGCCGCTCCTCGCCCGACTCGGCCAGCCCGCCGTCGACGCTCGACGCCGTCAGGATCGCCGACCAGCCCGCGTCGAGCTGCCCGTCGGCGTTGTCCCAGGGCCACGACGCGTTCCCGTCGTTCTCGTTGGGATCGAGGCGCCCGTTCAGGTTCCAGTCCTCGCCGCGCACGATCTCGGGCGTTACCCCGCTGATCAGCTCCAGCTCCGCGATCGAGCGGACATACGCATTCCGCGGCACGGTCGCGCCCGGCTGCGTCAGGTAGTAGCCGATCTCCGCGCCCAAGGGGCGTGTGTCGTCGTCGCTGTCGATCCAGTCGAGGATGCTGTCGGCGACGTCCTCGGTCATGTCGGGGAGCAGCATGAGCTCCGCCTGCGTGAGCAGGTTGACGTTGAGCTTCGAGTGCTCGTCCATCGCGCCGAATCGCTCCTGCCCGTTGTCGGTCCACGACACGCGGAAGAACGAGCCGGCGAGCTGGCCCTCGCTCACCTGCGTGATGTCATCGGTGATCGCGTAGGCGTCGCTGGTGTCGGGGCTCTGCGTGCTGGCGTCGAGGCTCGAGAGCACGTTCTCCAGCGCCGCACGCGCCGCCCAGTGGGCCCGCACCCGCGCCAGCGCCTCGCGCCCCGCGGCGGCCTGTCGGAACGCCGCCGCCTGCACCGACGCCAGCATCACCGCGCCGATCGCGACCACCCACAGCACGAGCATGGTGGCGAAGGCGCGATGGCCCGTTGCGCGATGGAGATTGACCGCGAGCATCACCCGCCACCCCCCGTCGTCGCGGCGCTCGTGTCGGTGCTCGTGTCCTCGATCGGCGGCGTGATCGGCGCGGGCGTGCGATCGAGCGCGACCGTTCGCCTGGCCTTGGCCTGCACGGTCTTGTCGTCAGAGGTTGCGACGACCGTGATCCGCACGGCGTAGGGAACGCCGTCGGCGTCGCTGTCCCATGACGTGGCCCACTGGGTCCCGTCGTCGGCCTCGATCGAGAGCTCGACCACGCCGGGGACCACGGGCCGCGCCAGGCCGCCCGCGTCGAGGAACTCGTCGGCGGGCGCGTCGGTGCGTCGCCAGAGCGAGAGACCCTGCGCCGTCGCGTCGAGGCGATACTGCACCTCGCCCTCGCCGCCGCTGGGCAGGCCGGGGTCGCGGGCCTGCACGCGCATGGAACGCGCGAGGATCAGGATCGAATCGCGTGCGTCCAGTCCGAGTTCGCCGCCGTCGGCGATCGCCAGACGCGTAAACGTCGGGTCCTGGTCGCGGGCGGCCTCGATGATGTCGGTGGCGATGAGCGATGCGGCGGCCTCGGCGCGGGCGTGCGCCTCCTGGCGGGCCGTCGCACGGGACTTGCCCCTGGAAAACTGCGTGAGCGCGGTGGTCGTCGCGCCCGCGACGATCACGCCCACGAGCAGCGCAACGACCAGCTCGACGATCGTGAAGGCCCGAGTTGTCGGCGTGTGTGTGTTCATCTTGGTCTGTCGCGATCCGTGTTCTCTCGCCCGCGCACGCGACGGCTTTCGTTCCTGCCCCGCCGCCTTGCCATTCCGATCGATCCTCGCCTTCATCGGACCGCCCGATTCGTCCTGCTTCCGCCCCTTCTTATCCCCGCATTCGTCTCTGCGTTCTCCGTGATGTCTCCGTGTCCTCCGTGGTTCAACCTCTTACGGCGTCCGCGTCACGCCCTCGTCCAGCGTGCGGTCCTCGACCTCGCCCGGACGCGGCGCGATCAGCGTCTCAACGCTCGCCGAGCGCGTCCTTCCCCCCGCCTCCCAGAACACCGTCGCCCGCACGAAATACGGGTTCGCGCCCCCCTGTTCCTGAATGTCCACCTCGTATCGATACTGATCGAACGGCGGGTCGCACGTCCCCTGCGTGTCGTAGCGCGAGGCGTAGTTGTCCGGGCCGCGCGCCAGGACCAGCGCGAGTTGCTCGTCGATCAGCATCGCCGCCGTCTGGAGTTGCTCGCCGCCGGTCTGCTCCGAGATGGCGCGCCCCACCAGGCCGATCATCGCGGTCAGCGCCAGGCCCAAGATCACCGATCCCACGATCACGTCGACGAGAATGCTCCCGCGACGAGTCCGTGTAAAGAAGCGAACGATGTTGGAGCGCGTCGTCTTCACCACGACACCTCCCCCATCCCCGTCGCGTCGAGGTCAACGCTCTCATCGAGCGGCGTCGCGCCCTCAACCACCTGGGCCCGCAACGAGCCGGGCGCAAGCACGATCGACCATGTTCGAGTTCCCTCGCGGTCGCGGAACGACGCGATGACCATGCCGCGTTCCTGCCCGGGGACCATCTCGATGGTCCACTTGCGGTTGTCGAGCGCCCGCCCGTCGACCGAGCCTGAGACGAATGTCAGGCGGTCGGCACGCTGCTCGGGCACGATCGGGTCCGGCGCCCATACGGGGTTGGTCTCAAAGTCCGACGCGCTCGCCGCCCGCGATGTCTCCATCCACATCCGGCCATCGCCCGTCGCGTCATACCACAGCGCGACGTGCTGCCCGGCGATCGCCGCGCGGGCCGCCGCCGTGGAGAAGAAGTCCGCCAGCACGCGGACGTTCTGCTCCGCCTCGCGATCCGAACGCCGCATCATCCGCGGGATCACCGCGCCCGCCAGCACGCCCAACATGACCACCACGACGATCAGCTCGATCATCGTGAAGCCGGGGCGAGATTGGACGTGGCGGGTGCTCATGGCGGATTCAGAAGAGACGCAGAGACGAAGTGAAGACAAGACACGGGGAAATCGGAACCGGTCACGATCCAAGAGCGCCGAGGCGAAATGATGCGCCGAGGGGAATCGTGCTCCTACGGCTTGATGACGTCGGCGTCCTCGCCCGTGCCGCCGGGCTGCCCATCGGCGCCGTAGCTGACGATGTCGAAATCCACGTTCTTCGTGCCGGGGATCACGAGCATGAACGGGCGGTCCCACGGGTCCTTGAGCGCGTCGGCGTTCTCGACGTAGGGCTGCCACTTGTCCTCCGCGATGTTCGCGGGGCGCTCCCAGAGGATCGAGATCGACGCGCCCGCGTCGGGCTTGCCGTGGTCGGCCAGGAACAGGCGCACCTGGTTGGCGAGCGACGCCGCGTTCGCCGCCGCCACCGCCTGCTTGGACTGACCCACGCGTGAGAAGAGGCGCGGCGCGATCAACGCCGCGATCACGCCCAGAATCACCACGATCACGATCACTTCGATGATCGTGAAGCCGCGACGCGTACGCCACCCACTCTTTGCCTTGTGCGGATTTGCTGATTTGCTCATTTCGTCACCTCACCGCTTCCTGCAGCTCGAGGAGCGGCAGGAGAATCGAAAGCACCACGAATCCCACCACGCACGCCAGCATCACCACCAGCAGGGGCGGCAACGCCGTCGTGAACAACTTCACGCTCGTCTCGGTCCGGTCCTCGAACGCGCCCGCGGCCTGGTTCAGCAGCTTGTCCAGGCGCCCCGATCGCTCGCCCATGTTCACGATCTGCACCAGCATGGGCGGGAAATAGCCGCTCTTTTCCATCGGGTCCGCGATCGTGCGCCCCGCCGAGACCTGGTCGCACACGTCGTCGATCACCCGCTCCATCGCCTTGTTGCCCAGCGTGCCCTTGGTCACACGCAGCGCCGTCACCGCCGGGATGCCCGCCGACACCAGCGTGCCCAGCGTGCGCGTGAACCGCGCCACCGCCACGTCACGCAAGAGCCGCCCCAGGATCGGCACGCCCAGCAGGTGCGTGTCCAGCCACATCCGCGGCCCGGGCTTGCGGAATGTCCGCGCCGTCGCCAGGAACCCCACCAGCACCGCCGGGATGATGAGCCACCACCAATCCGCAAAGAAGCCCGCGACGCCCTGCACCACCCGCGTGGGCCAGGGGAGCGCCGGAATCTGCCCCGCGATCGACTTCAGAATCTTGGGAACAATGAACGTCACGACCACGATCACCGCGACCACGATCAACCCCGCCAGGATCGCCGGATACAGCGTCGCCGCCGTCACGCTCCGGCGCAGTTTCACGTCGCGATCAAGCAAATCCGCGGCCTGGGTCAGCACCTCGTCGAGCTTGCCCGAGGCCTCACCCGCGCGCACGAGGTTCACCGTCAGTTCGCTGAAGCTCCGCCCCTGGGCCGCCATCGCGTCGCCCAGCGACTTGCCGTGCTCCACCTCTTCGATGATGCGTCCGAGCATGACGCGCTGGCGATCGGAACGCCCCTGCTTGGCGATCGTGCGCAGCGCCTGGACCAGCGGCAGACCCGCTTGGACGGCCGTGGCGAGTTCGCGGATGAACGCGGCCATCTCCGCGCGCGACATCGTGCCACGCGCCACCAGCGCGGCCGCCGACACGCCCATGTTGACCGCGCCGCCCGTGACGACCTCGTCGGCAATGTGGCCCGCGACCGTCCCCGCCGTGCGGAGCGCCTTGCCATTCGAGGCGGAGCGCGCGCCGATGGTTCGTCCCGGATATCCCTGGTATCCCGTGAATCCTGTATTCCCCGAGAATCCCGAGTTCCCCGCGAACCCAGAGTTCCCCGCATCGATCTCGATCTTGGTCGGCGTCACGCCGCGACGCACCAGCTCTCGCACCGCGCTGGCGCGATCCGGCGCGTCGATCGTCGCGCTGGCGCTCGAACCCGCGGATTGATAGCGGAACGTCGGCATCAGTGCATCGTCTCCGCCGCCGCCATCTCGCTCTCGGTGTCCTGCGTGGCCCGCAGCACCTCCGATACGCCCGTCAATCCCGCCGCGGCCTTGGCCAGCCCGTCGCGGCGCATCGACTGATACCCCGGGCCCGCGGTCTTCAGCAGGTCCTGCGAGCTGAGCCGCTGGCCGATCGCGGCACGCATCTGCGGCGTCACGCTCACCAGCTCATAGAAGCCCAGGCGTCGCTTGAACCCCGAGCCGTCGCACTCGTCGCAGCCCGCGCCGCGGTACGCCATCAACCCCGGGAACAGCTCGCGCTCGCTGGGGAGCAGGCGGTGCCTCACCTCTTCCGCCAGCGGCACCGGCGTCTTGCAAGATTGGCACAAGCGCCGCCCCAGCCGCTGACCGAGGATTCCCTCGAGCACGCTGGCGAGAAGGAACGGCTCGACCTTCATGTCGATCAATCGTCCCACCGCGCTGACCGCGTTGTTGGTGTGGAGCGTCGAGAAGATGAGGTGGCCCGTGAGCGCTGCGCGCACCGCGATCTCGGCCGTCTCCCCGTCGCGGATTTCGCCGACCATGATCACGTCGGGGTCCTGGCGCAGGATCGAGCGGAGCCCGGTCGCAAACGACAGGCCGCGCTTGGGGTTGACGGGGATCTGGTTCACGCCCGAGAGCTCGTACTCGACGGGGTCCTCGATCGTGAGCACCTTCTTGGTGGGGTCGCTGATCTTCGTGAGCGCCGCGTAGAGCGTGGTCGTCTTGCCCGAGCCGGTCGGGCCGGTGACCAGCACCATCCCGTGCGGGATCGCGACCAATCGATCCATCTCGTCGCGGTCGGCCTTGCGCATGCCGAGCGCCTCGAGATCGAGCCTCACCGATTCCTTGTCGAGAATACGAAGCACGACCGACTCGCCGTACAGCGTGGGCACGGTCGACACGCGGATGTCGATCTTCCGTCCCTCGTAGCGCAGCGTGATGTGCCCGTCCTGGGGCGCGTAGCGCTCGGCGATGTTCATGCCCGCCATGATCTTCACGCGGCTGGTGATCGCGGGCTGCAGGTTCTTGGGCGGGGGCGGCTGCTCGACCAAGACGCCGTCGATCCGGTACTTGACCGTCAGCTTCTTCTCGAAGGGCTCGACGTGGATGTCCGACGCGCGGGCCCGGATTCCCTCGAGCACGATCAGATTGACGAGGTTGATGAGCGATGGCTGCTCGGCCATGCGGTGCAGGTCCGCCGCCTCCACCGCCTCGAGGTTGTTGACGAGATCGTCCGCGCCCGCTTGCCCGCCGAGCCTGGCCGCCATCTGGGCCGCAGTGATGGAGTACGCGGCGCGGATCATCTCGTCGAAGACGTCGCGACGCGCGCCAATGGGCGTGACGGGCTTGCGCGCGTGGGCCGCGATCTCGTCCGCCGCGTCAAAGTCCGCGGGCTCCATCATCGCGACCAGCACGCGTCCGTGCTCGACCGCGTAGGGGACCGCGCGCAGGCGGATCGCCTGTTCGGCGCTGATGACCGAGGCGACCCCGAGGTCCACCTGCGGCGCCCGCTCCAGGAGCGGGGCCGATGCCGTGCCGTTGAGTCCTTCGCTTGCCATGCCGCGCTAGCCGTTCCTTGGACGAGGTTCCCCGGGGCTTCGAATCTCGACGCTCTGTGCGCGAGCCTACCGCGCCCGGGCCGTTTCGTCCGTACAGGCTCAACGGTACCACGGCACGTGCATTGCCATTTCTTTGGATTTTCAGTCGGGCTTCTTGGCGGGGGGAGCCGGGGGCACGAGCGACGCGCCGCCGGTGATCACGGTGGTCGTGGTATCCGCGCCGTCGCTGTGCGCCTCCATGATCATGACCGCGCCGCCCTCCTCGGCGTCGAGCATCAGGTCCTCGGGATCGAGCTCGAGCGAGTGCTCGATCTGTCCGCCGTTGCCGTCGTCGACGACGAAGTTGGCCATCCCGGCCATCTGCGGCTCGGGCGGCAACTCCGCCCGCTGCTGGTCGGTGAGCAGCGAGTTCACCTGATCCCGGTACTTGTTGTCGATCTCTTTGCGGGCCGCCTTGGCCTCCGACAGTTCCTTGGGCTCGTTCGCCCCGCCCAACGGGCCGAAGCTCATGACGCCGGAGCGGTGTCCATCATTTTCGGCCTTCTCGAGCGCCTCGGCGTACTTGTCGTTGGCCGCCCGACGCTCCTTGGCGTACTGCTCCTGAATCCGGGCCAGCTTGTCCTTCTGGGCCGCGTCGAGGCTGGACAACTTTTGCGCGTTGGTCAGGAGCTTGTCGGTCCTGCCCTCGCGATAGGCCTTCTTGAAGCTCGTGGTCTTGAAGGTCTCGTTGAACTTGGCCTGGTACTCCGCGGGGAGCACGCCCGCGATCTTGCTGGCGTAGGTGCGGTTCAGGTCGCGGAGCTTCAGGCCCGATTCGTGCTGCTTGTCCATCATCGCCTTGAGGGCGTTCATGTCCGGGCCTTCGCCGGGCTTGACCTCGGCGTGGGCCTTGTTCTTTTCGACCAGGAGCACGTCCATCTCGCTCTCGTACTGATCGAGCAGGGGCTGCGCCGCCGCCGCCGCCTCGCTGGGAAGGGCGAGTTTCTCGACCATGGTCACCAGGTCAACACCCGCGCCGGAGACCGACGCGAAACGCAGGCCGGTGTCGCGCCGCGCCATCCGCTCGAGCCTGATCCAGTTGCCTTCCTGGGCCGGGGTGAGCAGCGTCTTGAGGTCGGCGAAGAACTGCTCCTTCTTCTCGGCGGTCGCCTTGGCGGTCGCCTCGAACTTGGCGATCGCCTCGGGGTCCGGGCCCCTGAACTGCACCTCGCCGGCGTCGGCGGGCTTGCCCTCGGCACGCTTCACGACGCGCCGCTCGACCTTGGGCTTGTCGCCTTCCTTCTTGGCGGCCTCGCCTTCGGCGCGATCGATCTGGAACGCCTCGCGGATGGCGTTGTTGTGCTGACGCTCGGTCTCCTGGTAGCCCTCCAGCAGCGCCTTGGCCGCGGCCTTCTGGTCGTCATCGAAACCAAGCACCTTGGTGTAGCGATCGAGCGAGCGGCTGTTGATGCTCGCCTCAGACTGCCACGAGTCGGAGCCCGGGCCGCGGAAGCTGAGCTGAGCCGAGGCGTTCTGAATGGGGGTCAGCGCAAGGGCCGCGCCCGCGATGAGGCCCGCTGAGGCCACCGCCGAACCGGCGAGGGCGAGGATGGACGCGACGAGCGAGCGGCGGTGGGTGTTCATGACGCTGGTTCCTCTTTTCTGTCCCGTGCGTGCAGGGGCGAACCAAACCCGCCGTCATCGCGACGGGCCAAGCCCCTGATTCCCGCACTGATGCACGCCGGTTGCGAATCCGTCGGACGAACGCCGAATCCGTGAAATTTGGGGACGGTTTTCCCAAGGCCGCCCTCGCGCTGCCGGCCTATCCCCGACCGGCAACACAACGACCCCCCCGGTCGGGGTGGCCGCCCGGGGTGGGTCGCTGGTTTCATCGGCGTCGCTTGCGCTCAATCCGGGCGGCGCGTTGGGGGC
>JABWBC010000019.1 GCA_013360695.1 Phycisphaerales bacterium | reverse complement strand
CCCCCCGCCGCCGAGCCCTCAAGCGGCTGGCAGCCCCCGCAGGGTCAAGACGCGATCGAGCAGAGCCGCAAGTGGCAGGCCCAGGAGCTGCTCGCCCAGGCCGATCTCTCGTTCGACAAGGGCATCTACAACGACGCGCTGACCAAATATCAGCAGCTCTCCGGCGCGTTCGGTCAGTACCTCACCGTCGATGAACTGGCCCGCGTGAACGCCCGCATCAGCGAGGCCCAGGTCCGCCTCAACGCCAACGGCACCGGGCTCGATCCGCTCAGCGCCCAGATGAAGCGCACCCAGGTCCAGAAGGAAGCCGCGTTGGCCGAGTTCAACAACCAGCTGACGCAGGCCGGCCGCTCGCTCGACACGGGCGACACCGAGCGGGCCCGCAACCTCGCCGCCGCCGCTCGCCTCACGATCAACAGCAACAAGAACGCCTTTGCGGAGTCCGAGGTCGAGGGGTACAACCAACAGGTCGCCGACCTGCTCGCCAAGATCGCGGGCACCGAGGACACGCTGGCCAACCAGCGCGCCGCGGCCCAGGCCCGGGCCCTGGCCGACGAGGCCGCCAAGAGCGAGGCGCAACGCCTCACTGAGAAGGAGCGGAAGATCCGCGAGGCGATCTCGCGCGTGCGCGCCCTCCAGATGGACCTCAAGTACGCCGAAGCGCTCCAGGTCGTCGACCAGCTGCTCTACCTCGATCCCATCAACCCCGCGGGGCTGGTGCTGAAGGACCTCCTCACGGACCAGCTCATCTCGATCGAGTCCAAGCGCTCCATCAAGACCACCTGGGAAAAGGTCGCCCAGCACTCGCTCCAGAACTCCAGCGCGATGATCCCATCGCTGGAGCTCATCGAGTATCCGTCGGATTGGCCGGCCATCAGCAACCTGCGCGGCGAGCCCCTGGCCTTCGCCGAATCGGCCGAGAACCAGCGCGTTAATTCGCTCATCGCCACCAAGAAGACCCCCGTCAAGTTCAACGAGAGCCCGCTGGAGAGCGTCGTTGGCTTCCTCCAGGCCGTCACCCTCCTCAACATCGACATCGACTGGGCGTCGCTCGAATCCCTCAGCGTGGCACGCGAAAAGCCCGTCACCCTCAACCTCACCAACGTTCCCATCAAGACCATTCTGGATAAGGTCTGCGAGAAGGTGAGCCCCGGCACCGACATCACCCAGCGCGTCGGCTGGGCGGTCAACGACGGCGTGCTCACCATCGCCGCCGAGGAAGCCCTCCGCAAAAACACCCAGCTCGTCATCTACGACATCCGCGACCTGCTCATCGAGGTTCCTCAGTACACCAACACCCCGCAGTTCGACCTTTCCCAGGTTCTCTCCAGCAGCAGCCAGGGCGGCGGCGGCGGCGGCCAGAGCCCCTTCCAGAATCAGACTCAGAACCAGAACCAGGACCTCGGCCGCAACCGCGACGGCCGCATCGACCAGATCATCCAGCTCATCCAGGAAAACGTCGACTCCGAGGGCTGGAAGGACATGGGCGGCACGACCGGCTCCATCCAGCGCCTCGACGGCTCGCTCATCATCGTCAACACCGCCAAGAACCACCAGGCGATCAACGGCCTGCTCCGCCAGCTCCGCGAAGTCCGCGCCATGCAGATCAATGTCGAATCTCGAATCCTCCTGGTCAACCAGGAGTTCTTCGAGCAGATCGGCTTCGACATCGACGTCTACCTCAACGCCAACAACAACCAAGTCCGCACCGCGCGGGCCATCGCCCCCACGAGCCAGGCCTCGGACTTCTTCTCGAACGCCAAACCGAACCGCATCATCACGTCTCCCAACGTCGTGGGGAGCGGCACTACCACCCAGGGGGTCGTCAATCCCAGGTCTTGGTCGCCCATCGGCGTGACGCAGAACTCGTCCACCCTCGCCAGCAGCCTTCTCTCAGGCCAGATCGAGTCCAGCACCGTCGCCGGCACGGCTCTCTCCGCCGCACCCGCCCTCGGTATCGCCGGACAGTTCCTCGACGACGTCCAAGTCGACTTCCTCATCCAGGCGACCCAGGCCGATCGCCGCTCCGTCCGCCTCAACGCCCCTCGCCTCACGTTTACCAACGGACAGCAGTCCAACATCTACGTCGTCACCCAGACCGCCATCGTCTCCGATCTCCAGTCCGTCGTCAGCGACTCCGCCGCCTCCTTCGATCCCACCATCGGCGTCGTCTCCGAGGGCGTCATCCTCGCCGTCGAGGGCACCGTCTCCGCCGATCGACGCTACGTCACCATGAACGTCCAGGTCTCCATCAACAAGATCGACGGATTCCAGGAGCGAGCCGTCAGCGCTGTCGTCGGTGGACAGCTCGTCAGCTCCGCCTCCACCGAGTCCTTCATCCAGCTCCCAACCTCCACCGTCACCAGCGTCTCCTCCACCGTCACCGTCCCCGACCAGGGCACCATCATGATGGGCGGCCAGCGGATCAAGAACGAGTACGAGGTCGAGGCCGGCGTCCCCGTGCTCTCCAAAATCCCCTTCATCAACCGCCTCTTCAGCAACCGCATCAAGGCCAAGGACGAGCAGACCCTCCTCATCCTCATGAAGCCCACCATCCTCATCCAGAACGAGCAGGAAGAACGCAACTTCCCCGGTCTCCTCGACACCCTCCGCGCCCCCTACGGCGGCTGATCGACCTATTCGCACCACCAGGGCCGGGCCTTTGCCCGGCCTTTTTTTCGCGCTCATCACGCCCCGCGGCCCCCGCCGCCGCGTTCAGGGCCTCTATCATCCTCATCCCCGGCGTCACCCCCGACGCCCCAAGGAGCCCGCACGATGGCCCAGGCCGATTCCAGGCTTCGCGTCCGCCGACAGGACAGCATCACCCTCGTCGAGTTCATCGATCGCAACATCCTCGACGAGGCCAACATCCAGTCGATCGGCGAGGAGATCTCCACGCTCATCGAGGCCGAGAGCGGACCCAAGCTGCTCATCAGCTTCTCCAACGTCGACCACCTCTCATCCGCCGCCCTCGGCACCCTCATCACCATCCGGAACAAGGTCCGCGATCGCAGCGGACAGCTGCGCCTGGCCAACATCGATCCGCAGATCTACGAGGTCTTCGTCATCACCCGCCTGCACAAGATGTTCAGCATCCACGAGACCACCGACGACGCTCTCAAGAGCTTCGAGTGAGCCCGCTCGCCCCGCCGCACGCACGCGTCCCGGCCACGATGAGCCACCCCAGCCACCACCCCCGCTACGACGTTTCGGTCATGCTCACCGGCGACCGCGCGCAGATCGACCAGATCGAGCAGGACATCATGGCCCGCCTCGAACAATTCGCCTATACCAAGGCCTCCCGCTTCGCCGTCAAGCTCTCCATCGAAGAGGCCGTCGCCAACGCCTTCAACCACGGGCACAAGCACCTCCCGCCCGGCGTGCCCGTCCGCCTCGAATACTCCCTCGCCCCCGATGAAGTCCGCGTCGCCGTCGAGGACCAGGGCCCCGGCTTTGTCCCCGCCGACGTCCCCGATCCGACCATGGACGAAAACATCGAGCAGCCCAGCGGCCGCGGCATCATGCTCATCCGCGCCTACATGTCCAGCGTCGCCTTCAGCGGCACCGGCAACCGCATCGAAATGACCTACAAGAAGCCGGCACCCAAGGCCTGAGCAAAGAACACGCTTCCACACCGGCGCAAGGCACATGCCGGCGTCGCCGAGCGTGGATTGTCGTTGCCCTGAGACCTGCCGCGTCTTAGCTTGGCGTGTTCGGGGTACATGCGCCGTCGTCGAATCCACCCCGTGTCACATGCGTCCAGCCACACTCGACCTCCTGATCCGAATATCTTGCGAACAAATTGAAGTTCTTCGCTGAAACTGAATCTCAACTGCGGTAGAATTGCGCATCGAGCACGGCCCTCGCCGCGCCGACGCTGGAGTTCCCCATGGCCCTGAAGTTCCCGATCTATCTCGACCACGCCGCCACCACCCCGTGCGATCCACGCGTCGTCGAGGCGATGCTCCCCTACTTCACCGAAAAGTTCGGCAATCCCGGCAGTCGCAACCACAGCTTCGGCTGGGACGCCGAGGCCGCCGTCGATGCCGCCCGTGAGCAGGTCGCCGCCGTCCTGGGCGCGACCGACAAGGAGATCATCTTCACCTCCGGCGCGACCGAATCGAACAACCTCGCCCTCCGCGGCGCGGCCATGATGTACGAGAAAAGCCCCGCAGGCTCCGGCAAGTGCCGCGGACACATCATCACCAGCGCCATCGAACACAAGGCCGTGCTCGATCCCTGCAAGCGGCTCCAGAAAGAGGGCTTCGAGGTCACGTTCCTCGATCCGCCCGCCGACGGCATCATCAACGCCGACATGGTCAAGGCCGCCCTCCGCGACGACACCATCCTCGTCTCCCTCATGTGGGCCAACAACGAGATTGGCACGATCAACGACATCCCCGCCATCGGCGCCATGCTCAAGGCCTCCGGCCGCGAGATCATCTTCCACACCGACGCCACCCAGTGGGCCGCCAAGATGCCCACCAACGTCGAGAAAGACGGCGTCGATCTCCTCAGCATGTCGGGGCACAAGATCTACGGCCCGAAGGGCGTGGGCGCCCTCTATATCCGGCGCCGCCGCCCGCGCGTCCGCCTCACCTCGCTCGTCGACGGCGGCGGCCAGGAACGCGGCTTCCGCTCCGGCACGCTCAACGTCACCGGCATCGTCGGCCTAGGCAAGGCCTGTGAAATCGCTCGCTCCGAAATGGACCGCGACACCGCCCGCCTCGCCAAGATGCGCAAACGCCTCGAAGACTCGATCACGGCCCAGCTCGATTCAACCCAGGTCAACGGGCACCGCGAGAAGCGCCTGCCCCACATCGCGAACATCTCCTTCGGCTTCGTCGAGGGCGAAAGCCTGATGATGGCGTGCAAGGAAATCGCCTGCTCGTCGGGCTCGGCTTGCACCAGCGCCAGCCTCGAGCCCAGCTACGTGCTCAAGGGCCTGGGCGTCGGCGACGAACTGGCCCACAGCTCGCTCCGCCTGTCGCTCGGCCGCTGGACGACGGACGAACAGATCGACTACGCCATCGACAAGATCGTGACGGCGGTCAAGAAGCTGCGGTTGCTCTCGCCGCTCTACGACATGCACAAGGAAGGGATCGATCTGTCGAAGGTTGAGTGGTCAGGGCATTGAGCAAAGGCACTGGGCACCAGCCATTAGGGCCGGGCCAAGACGAACGAGACTGCAATCTGAGTTCTTCCGAGTGCCTAGTGCCAGGTGCCTAGTGCCTCGATCCGAAGGAGCACCCCATGTCGTACGGACCAAAGATCATCGACCACTACGAAAACCCCCGCAACGTCGGGAACTTCGGCACACAGGCCGACGTCAAGACCCGCAAGGACGTCGGCGTCGGGCTCGTCGGCGCGCCCGAGTGCGGCGACGTCATGCAGCTCCAGATCAAGGTCGACCAGGCTTCCGGCAAGATCGAAGACGCCAAGTTCAAGTGCTTCGGCTGCGGCTCGGCCATCGCCTCAAGCTCCCTCGCCACAGAATGGCTCAAGGGCAAGACCCTCGACGAGGGCCTGGCGATCAAGAATACTCAGATCGTCGAGGAACTCAGCCTCCCGCCCGTCAAGATCCACTGCTCCGTGCTGGCCGAGGACGCCATCCGCGCCGCCATCGCAGACTACAAGGCCAAGAACGGCCTGCCCGCCGACGCCGATCACGCCAAGGCCCATTGAACGCGCAACCGTTCTACTCGCCCGAGCAAGCCATCGCCTTCGCCCGTCCGAGCCCACGACTCGTCGTGGGCTCTCTTTGTTGAGCCATCAGGAAGCCAACGGTGAGGCATGCCTTGTCTTCGCTGTCTCGCACAATTGAAAAAACGGGCGGGTCCGAAGACCCGCCCGTCGAGTGAGATCACAAACTCAACCGGCCGCGATCAGCGGCGGCGACGGCTCATGACGAGGCCGCCGAGGCCCAGGAGCGCCGCAGCGCCGGGGGCCGGAACGGCTTCAACGACCACATCGTCGACCTGGGCGTACCAGTCCCAGTCGCCGGTGTTGGGGTCGTAGTAGTGGAAGCCGATGTTGACGGTGTTACCGCCGTAGGCCGAGATGTCGATCGTCTGGCTGGCGCCGGGCAGGGCGAAGAAGCCGCCCGTGTCGGCCTGGGTGCTCCAGAGCGTCGACCAGCTGCCGCCGCCGTTGGTCGAAATCTCGACCGCGAAGACGTCGAGGAAAGCGAAGTTCTGATAGTTGTACTTGAACGACACGCTGGCGGGGCCATTACCGATGGCGATGCCAGGAGAGACCATGCGGGTGTTGAACTCGCCCGACGCGAAGTCCGAGCTGGCGGTCGCGGCATTGCCCGAACCGCCGGTCCAGTTGCTGTAGCCGTAATCGCCCATGGACTTCCAGAGCGCCTTGCCGGTGCCCGCGAGGTCCTGAACGGTGAACGAGCCGGTGCCCGAATCGAACGACTCGGTGAACACCACCGCGGCCGACGCGGTGCCGGCCATGGCGGCGAGCGCCAAAGCAGCGAGAATCTTCATATCAACCCTCCCAATCTCAAAACAAAAGCCACAAACACTCGGTTTGATGGCAGCGCCCGGAAATGCGCGGCCGACCGAGGAGACAGCAAACTTGTGGGCTTGGAGGTACCCTCCCCTCACCCTGAGAAATGCAGGTTACCGACAAACACCTCCACAGTCAACGCTTCCCGCATCGTTTTTTGCGCCATTCTTCGCACCGGTTGAAAACCCCAACCACAATCCCACGCCCTCAAATCACGCTCGCCAAACTCACGCCCCAAGCTATACTTGCTGCAACCAACCCCGCCCGCGTCGGCGGCGGTCGCGACGGTTCCCCGCTCGCAAGGAGGTATCTCATGGCCGGTACGACCACGGTTCCCCAGCCCGAAACGTCGAACAGCGGCATCGTGCTTTCCGAGATCGCCGCCCGCGAGATCAGGAACATCATCCAGCAGCAGGAACTCGACGCCGAAAAGGTCCGGCTGCGGGTCGGCGTCAAGGGAGGCGGCTGCTCGGGCTTCAGCTATCTTCTCGACCTCACCGAGACCCAGAAGGACACCGACGAGATCTTCGAACAGCACGGGATCAAGATCATCTGCGATCCCAAGAGCATGCTCTACCTGAGCGGCGTGACCATCGATTTCAAGGACGAGATCATGGGCCGTGGGTTTGTTTTCCACAATCCCAACGCGACCTCCTCCTGCGGGTGCGGCTCGAGCTTCTCCGTCTGAGCCAACCGGCCAACTCGACGAATTCCGAAACCACCCGAACGGGTGGTTTTTTGTTGGAATGACGACGTCCGAGCGGATCAGTGGCTCCGCAAACCGGCGAAACTCCCGATGGATATTGGACTTGCGGAATTTCTCAAAGGGCGATAATCTGGGGTATGGGAGCGATCGTGGGGATCGCTCCAGTTCACGGTTCGCCTGTTCGTGGGGACGTGCGGGCGTGCCGGTGCGATGGCTGCGGGTGATCGGAAGCGCATGAGGCGCCACAGCGCGGGCACGAAGCCCGCCAGCGCGGCATGGCCCGATCGCGGCGGCGTTCGCGATTCGGAGAGCCGCGGCTCGGGAAGGACTCATGAGCCATTCCGCCATGCCTCTCGACACTGGTCTTGGCTATGCGCCGCCCGTGGTGACGCAGTTCAGCGTTTTCCTTCCCAACAAGGTGGGCCGGCTTTTCGACCTTGTGCATTCGTTCGACGACGCGGCGTGCCAGATTTGCGCGCTGGCGGTGCATGAAGCCAGCGACCACGCCGTCGTGCGCATCATCTCCAACAACGCCGCCCAAGCGCGGGCGAAGCTCAGGGCCGACAACATGCCCTTCGCTGAGAAGGACCTGCTGGTCGTTGAACTGTCGGCCGGGCACACGCTCTCGAGCCTTTGCCTGTGTCTTCTTGGCGCGGAGCTCTCGATCCAGTTTGCATATCCGCTGATGCTCCGCCCCAACGGCACGCCCACGATCGCACTTGCCGTCGACGATCCCACGCTCGCAGGCCAGATTCTCCGTCGCAAGGAGTTCCGACTCTTCGGCGAGGGCGACCTGCCCGCCCGACCGCACAAGCACGACCACTGATCGAGCAGCCCGCCGACGTCCCCGGGCGCGGCGTCGATCCCGCCATACGATCGCGACATGTCATTCAACTCCGAGGTTGCGCTGCGCCTTGAACGCATCGCGGTGATGCTCGACCTCCTGGGCGAGGACTCCTTCCGCTCGGCCGCCAACGCACGCGCCGCCCGCGCCATCGCCGACCTCGCGACCGACCTTGCCCCAATCGCCGATGACCAGGCCAAGCTGCGCGCGATCCAGGGGATCGGCCCGAAGATCGCCGAGAAGATCGGCGAGTTTCATCGCTCCGGGCGCATCGAAGAACACGACGAACTGGTGACCAAAGTCCCCCCCGGTCTCTTCCCGCTCCTCGAAGTGCCGGGCCTGGGACCAAAGACGTTGCGCACACTCTGGACCCAGGGCGGCGTGACGGACCGGGCCTCGCTGGATCGCATCATCGCGGACGGCACGATTCTCTCCCTACCCCGCATGGGCGAGAAGAGCGTCGAGAAACTGAAGGCCTCGCTCGCGTTCGCGTCGTCGCCGTCCAACTCGCGCCTCCCGCTCGGTATGGCGATGCCGCTCGCCGAGGCAATCGTGGAGCATCTCCGAAGCCTGCCCGGCGCCAAGCACGTTTCTTACGCTGGCTCTCTCCGCCGCGGGCGCGACACGGTGGGCGATCTTGATTTTCTCGTCGGAAGCGACGACGCGCACGCCCCCAAGATTCTCAAGTCCTTCGCGGAGATGCCGCTGGTCGGAAGCGTGCTCGTCCACGGCGAGACCAAGTGCTCGGTTCGCCTGCGCCTCGAATCGTCGTCGACGCGCTGGGGCGAGGACCAAGCCGGCCCACCCGCCCGCGAAATCCAGGCGGACCTGCGCGTCGTCGATGACTCGTGCTTCGGGGCCGCGCTCATGTACTTCACTGGCTCGAAGGACCACAACGTCGCGATGCGCCAGCGGGCCCTCGCCCGCGGCCTGACACTGAACGAATACGGCCTGTTCCCAAACGACGACGAGCCAACCCCGCCGCAATCGCGCGGCGTGAAGCCCGTCGCCGCCAAGACCGAACGCCAGATTTACGGCGCGCTCGGCCTCCCCGAAATCCCGCCGGAAATCCGCGAGAATCGCGGCGAGATGGACCTGGCGGAAGTCCCCTCGCTCATCTCGATCGACGAGATTCGCGCCGAACTGCACGCCCACACCACCGCCTCCGACGGGCGTCTCTCGATCCTCGAACTCGCCGCCGAGGCCAAGCGTCGCGGCTTCCACACCATCGCCGTCACCGATCACTCGAAGTCCTCCGCCGTCGCCGGCGGCCTGTCGCCCGAACGCCTGCGCGAGCACATCAAGGCCGTCCACGCCGCGCGGAACGAGATCGACGGCATCACGATCCTCGCGGGCTCGGAGGTCGACATCCTCGCCGACGGCGAACTCGATTACGACGACGAACTCCTGGCCGAGCTCGACATCGTGGTCGCGAGCATCCACGCCGGTCTCTCGCAGGACGCCGCGACCGCGACCAAGCGACTGCTCCGCGTGATCCAGCACCCGCTCGTTCACATCATCGGTCACCCGACGGGGCGGCTGGTCAATCGCCGCCCTGGCCTGTCGCCCGACATGGGCGAGGTCACCGCCGCCGCCCGCGAGCACCGCACGGTGCTGGAGATCAACGCCCACTGGATGCGGCTGGACCTTCGCGACACGCACGTGAGGGCCGCGGTCGACGCGGGCTGCCTGCTCTCGATCGATTGCGACGTTCACGATCGCGAGGACTTCGACAACCTTCGCTACGGAATCCTGACCGGGCGTCGCGGCTGGCTCCCGACCGATCGGTGCATCAACACCTGGGCCGCCGAACGCCTGCACAAGTTTCTGCGTGAAAAGCGAGTCGGGCACACGCCAGCCAAGACGCCTCCCCCGCGTCCGCACCGGGCGTAAAGTCCCCGCATGTTTGAACGCCTCTCCGAAGGATTCTCCAACGCCCTCCGCCGCCTCTCCGGCCAGGCCACCATCACCGAGGACAACGTCCGCGAGGCCATGCAGGACGTTCGCACCGCGCTCCTCGACGCCGACGTGCACCGCGACGTCGTCGAGCAGTTCTGCTCGTCGGTGATGAAGGACGCCGTGGGACAGGACGTCACCAAGTCCCTGCGCCCCGGCCAGGAGATGATCGGAATCGTCTACAAGCGCCTCGTCGAGGTGCTCGGCGGCGATGCCAGCGTTGAGCCCTCCCTCGGCCTCACGCCCGACGGCACGATCCCCAAGGTCGCTCCGCCCCCCACCATCGTCATGATGTGCGGCCTGCAGGGCTCCGGAAAAACCACAACTTGCGGCAAGCTCGCCGCGTATCTCAAGAAGCGCGGCCGCTCCGTCATGCTCGCCGCCGCTGACCTTCAACGCCCCGCCGCCGTTGAACAGCTCCAGACCGTCGCCCGCCAGGTGCAGGACGAAATGCCCGGGAGCGCGATGGTGCACTGCTATGCCGAGCCCGAAAAGGTCGCGGAATACGGCAAGGCCGTCGGCGTCGCGGTCGGCGTCTGCCAGCGGGCGCTCGCCGCCGCGATCAAGGCCGGCGTCGACACGCTGATCCTCGACACTGCGGGACGTCTGCACGTCAACGACGACCTGATGCAGGAACTCCAGGCGGTGCGCAAGCTCCTCAACCCGCACCAGATCTTCTTTGTCGTCGACTCCATGACCGGCCAGGACGCCGTCAACTCCGCCAAGGCCTTCCACGAAAAGCTCGAGTTCGACGGCGTGATCATGACCAAGTTCGACAGCGAAACCCGCGGCGGCGCGGCGCTGTCGGTCAAGCACGTCTCCGGCGCGTCGATCCGCTTCGTGGGCGTGGGCGAAAAGCTCGACGCGATCGAAGAGTTCCACGCCGACCGCTTCGCGAGCCGAATCCTCGGCATGGGCGACGTGCTGAGCCTCGTCGAAAAGGCCCAGACCGAGGTCAGCGAGCGCGACGCCCAGGAGATGCAGGCCAAGCTCGAGAAGGGCGAGCTCACCCTCGATGACTTCCTCAAGCAGATGAAGACACTCCGGCGCATGGGCCCGATGAAACAACTGCTGGGCCTGCTCCCGGGCGTGGGCTCGGCCCTCAAGGACGTCAACATCGACGAGGGACAGCTCGACCGCGTCGAAGCGATGATCCACTCGATGACCGTGAAGGAGCGCAAGAAGCCAGGCGTGATCGATCACCCGCGCCGGCGTCGCATCGCGTCGGGCTCGGGCACCGAGCAGGCCGCCGTCGGCCAGCTCGTCAAGCAATTCGAAACCGCCAGCAAAATGACCAAGCAGATGGCGGCGCTCTCGGCCAGCGGGCGCATGAAGGCTATGGCCGCCGGCGGCGCCGCACCCGACATGTCGCAGCTTCGCCTCAAGGGCTCGTCGCACTCGTCGTCGATCAGGGACCGCTTCAAGAAGCGGAAGAAGTAGCGAGATAGCGAGACATTCACGATCTCGAATCGCGAGCAATGCAGAATCGATACAAGCCCACAGGGCACAGTCTCACATGGAAATGCGACACAGTTAGATCAACGCCGCACGGGCTTGATCACGTCAAGCAAATATTGAACACTTCGCCACTCGATCAGTAGCCCGACCGTTCGAGAGGACGTCTCCCTTCGTGACTTTCTAGTTCTCAAACTCCTCCGCGAACGCGTCAAAGTCGTCGCCGTTGACGAACCCGTCGTTGTTGAAGTCGGCCAGCAGATTCGCCGACTCGAACCACTCCGCAAAGAGGTCATAGTCGTCGCCGTTGACGAATCCGTCGCCGTTCACGTCCGCCGGATCGAGCGGGCACGACGCCACCGTCACGCGCACGTCATCCACCGCGGCCTCAACGATCGAGCCGCCGCCCTGGTCCTGGGCAATAAACCTGATCTTCATCGCCGCGCTCGGCGCCACGACCGAATCAACCACGAAGCTCTTGGAGACCCACGCGCCCGCGTTTTCCGTCACGGTCTCCAGCGTGTGCCACGTCGCGCCGTTATCGTTGGAAATCTCGACCGGCATGTTGTCGGTGCCGGCGTTGCTCCCCTGGTTGTTGGAGTACCAGCGCCAATAGCTGACGATCGTGCCGTACGAAGCCGAGCTCGACGAGCCCAGCCCGTTGAACGCGGGCGAGGTGAGCGTCGTCTTTCCGCCATCGATGTCGTAGTCGCCGACCGCGCCGCCGCGCCCGTCGGTGACGAAGCACTTGGTGCCGCTGGCCGTGTGGTCATCGCCGGGCTGGGCCGCCGTCGCGACCGGATCGGCCAGTTCCCACTTGCCCGTCGTCGCGTTGTCGCCCGCGGTCGTGAGCGACCAGCCGTTGTTCACCTCGCACGGGTCATCCAGCGTCAGCGTCAGCTCGGCCGCGGGCGTCGAGTAGAACGCCGCCGGCGCGCTGGCGGGCAGGCGAACCGTCTTGCCGCTGATGGTCATGGCTTCGATGTAGAAGTCGACCCCCGCGCCGCACCCCGCCGCGGGCAATGTCGCGTTGTAGAGCGACCCGCCCAGCGACGCCAGCGCCGTCGGCGCAAACGCGCCCGCGCCGACCCGCGCATACGACTTCAGCGACGAGGCGTTCAGCGTCTCGCCCGGAGACGCGCTCACGTTCACGCGCACCGCGCTCGTCGCGCCCGCCTCGACGAAGCTCGGCACGCCGTCGGGCAGCGAAATCTTCGCCGGGAACGCGATCGCGCTCGCCAGGTCGATCATCCCCGCCATGATTTCCTCGCCGTTGGGGATGATCTGGTCCGCGGGGAGAACGAATCCATACGTCCCCGTATCGCGCAGCTCGAAGCCCCACGCCAGGATCTTCCGCGGCGTGCTCCCCGCGCCGTAGTACCAATCACCGCTGGCGCCCGACGCCGGATAGATTGTCGTGTACGTCGGCCCGGCGTCATAGAACTGCCCGTGCACGCCCTGGATCGCGCTCTGCATCGAGGCGTTGAGCTGGTTGAAGATCGACGAATCGGGCGGGAGCGTGCTCGTATAGCTCCACGGCGAGAGAATCAGCTGTGAATAGCTGTGGAAGTCGATCGCCGCCCGCAGACGCGTGTTCGCCAGCACCATGTCGCGCATCGCCTGCGTCTCGGGCTCGCTGAACGCCGACGCGCCGCGATACGTCTCGTCGCTCGGGCTCGTGCTCGCGCCCTCGCCGCCCCACTGGTAGCCCCAGTTGCGGTTGAGATCGACGCCGTACGACCCGCCGTTGTTGCGACGGTTCTTCCGCCACAGGCGGTTCGTCGTCCATGTGTACTCATACCCGTCCGGGTTCACCACCGGAACAATCACGATCTCCACCCGATCCAGCAGGTCCTTCACCGTCCCGCCCGCGCCGTACTGGATCAGGAACTGATCGCCCAGGTACATGTTCACCATCGGGCTGATCCACTCCCGCGCGTGCTGGCACCCATTGAACAGAATCTGCGGGCGGCTCGCCTTGGGAAACTCCGCCGACTCCGGGCCCGTGATCTTCACGCCCCTGATCTGCCGGTTCTCGAGCGAGCTTCCCACCACGAACGTGCTCGCCATCGCCGGGTACGCCGTCACCCACGCGCTCAGCTGCGTGTTGATCTCCGCCAGCGTCTTGTAGTTCTGGAACCACGCCAGGTCGCGCTGCTGACGCCGGCGCAGGATCTCCGCCCGCTCCGCATCGAGCAGCCCCTGCACGTCCGCGATCAGCACTCGCGTCGGAAGGCCGAGCCCCTCGAGCGCCGCCTGCTTGGCGGGCGACACCTGCACGTCCAGATCGCCCAAGCCCGGGCTGTGCGTCCACACATCGTCCGCCAGGCTCGTCACCGCCAGATACTCGCGCTGGTCCTTCACCGTCACGCGGTACACCTTGTGCCCGTCATATCGGACTATGGGTTCCGTCGCGCCGGGCTCGATCTGCCCGCTCGCCACCGAGCCCATCGACGTGACAAGGAACCCGGCGATCAGGACCGCCAACGCGCTCGCGCGATTCTTCATGGCCTACTCCAAAGCCTGCTCATTGGATCCGTGCGCCCGATCGCCCTGACCGCCACGCACCCACACGACCAATCACCTTTTCGAGCCGCGGACCCTCCCAGTTGCCCACCTTCCCCACAAGGGGCTTGGGCCTCCAGCCCGTATCGGCCATTGTCCTCCAAATCGGGGGGGTTTCAACCCCCGCATCACCGCGTTTGTGCGCAATTTCGCGGTGATAGCCCAATTTCCCCACTCAGTACTTGCGGCCGCCCCGCCGCCCGATCAGAATCGACCCAGACCAATGACCACACACCGAACTAACCCGGTTCACCAGCCCCGGACGATCCCTCGTCCGGTGCTCCCCCGCGTGCTCGCGTTCGTGCTGGCGGCCTTCACTATCCTCCTGCCCGCGCGTTCGCTCGCGCAGGTCAAGGGCTTCGAGTTCCAGAAGGGGTTCGCAAAAGTGTTCGAGAACGGTGCCGTCGCCGCGGATCACTCCATCGCCAGCCTGGCCGGCGCCGAAATTCTCCGCGCCGGCGGCAACGCCGTCGACGCCGCCGTCGCAACTTCGCTCACGCTCTCGGTCGTCCGCCCCTACTCCTGCGGCATCGGCGGCGGCGGTTTCATGATCGTCCGTCTCGTCGACCATCCCACCCATCCGCCCGTCGACATCGCGATCAACTACCGCGAGCAGTGCCCCGGCGCCTACGGCCCGGACTACTTCGAGAAGTGCGACCTCGCGGGCCTTGGTCCGCACACCAGCACCCACGGCGGGCGGGCCGTCGCGATCCCCGGCACCGTCGCCGGCCTGCTCCACGCCCTCGAGCGCTACGGCACGATGACCCGCGAGCAGGTTTTCGCCCCGGCGATCCGCGCCGCCGAGGAGGGCTTCCTCGTCGACGAGCACTATGCGACGAGCATCCGCGAACCCGAGGTGATGGGCTTCCTGAAGGACCGCCCCGACCGCCAGGCCCAGTTTTCCTTCATCTGGAATCGCTTTCTCAGCCGCGGCGAAATCAGGGTCGGTGATCGCGTGCGCCTGCCCGAACAGGCCGAGGCGCTGCGCCTCATCGCTCGCGACGGCAAGGACGCGTTCTACAAGGGCCCGATCGCCGAGTCGATCGTCAAGGCGGTGGGCCTCGCGGGCGGCGAGATGACGCTGGCCGACCTCGAGAGTTTCAAGGTGGTTGAGGCCGAGCCGCTGCGAGCGGAGTTCATGGGACGGCGCCTCATGATGATGCCGCCCCCCTCGTCGGGCGGGATCGCGGTGGCGCAGGTCTTCGAGATGCTCGAATCACGCCCTGAACTCACGCGCAGCGGCGTGAACAGCACGCCGTATGTCCACGCGGTGGCCGAGGCGCTCAAGCACGCCTTCGCGGACAGGGCGCGGTACGTCGCCGACCCGGCGTTCGTGCCCGTGCCGACCGACAAGCTGCTCGCGCCCGCGTACATCCGCGCGCTGGCGAACCGCATCGACCCGACTCGGACGCTCGAAGCGTCCCAATACGGTGGACAGGAGCCGGTCGATCAACTCCCCGAGGACCACGGAACCAGCCACCTCTGTGTGGTTGATTCCAAGGGCAACGCGGTCGCGTGTACCGAAACGATCAATCTCATCTTCGGCTCGCTGACCTGCGCCGAGCCGTACGGCTTCATCCTCAACAATGAGATGGACGATTTCGTCACGCGGCGCGGGACGGCCAACGCCTTCGGGCTCGTGGAATCCGAGAAGAACATGCCGTCGCCGGGGAAGCGGCCGCTCTCGTGCATGTCACCCATGATCGCGGTGGACGAGAAGGGCGTGGCGCTGGTGGCTGGGGCGGCGGGCGGGCCGCGGATCATCACGAGCACGGTGCAGGTGGCGTTGAATGTTTTGCAATGGAATCTGCCGGCCGAGCAGGCGATGCTCATGCCGCGATTCCATCATCAGTGGACGCCCAACACGTTGCAGATGGAAGAGTCGCTGCGCGGCGGAGCAACAGCGCAAGAGCTTGCGAAGCTCGGTCACGAGGTGACGACACGCAAGGCGGTCGGAAACGCGCAGCTGATCCGCCGCGCCAAAGACACCAAGGGTTACGAGGCGGCGTGCGATCCGCGGAAGGGCGGCCTGCCGGCGGGGCATTGAGAGAGCCTCACCGGCGAGATCGCAGAGAAGCGCGAAGAAGAAAAGGCGTCAACACAGAGGCACGGAGACACAGAACGGAAAAACAGCGGCGAACACCGGCGAAAGAGGAAGAGTGGGTCAGAGAGATGAACTTCAGGATGAACGGGGCGCGGAGGCGGCACCTGCGACGTCACTCGAGAGTGTAAGTCTTGAGAATGCAATCTGTTAGCTAATTATTTGCATGTTGCTACGGGTCGCTTTGAGGTTTGCAATGGATGTCACCGGGGCGCCCGACATGGCGACTCGAACGGCCGTGCTTGCGACGCGGGTTTGACATACGTGAACTGGGATGCGTGGAAAATGTGGAAAACCGGTCGACTTTCTTGCGTTATCCGGTCGAATGAGATAGGTTGGCTTCGATCGAGGAGGCTCCACATGATCGCAGGACGGGGTGTCAAGGCGATTGCCGCCGTTGTCCTTTTGCTTGCGCTCGCCTCCTGCATGATGCCTCGGACCCTGGAACGCGATCCGGTTGGACCTGGGGATGAGTCTAAGGCCCCGGCCCCAAAGGGGATTCTTTCCGGGACATTGCGGACGGGTTCTTTCGTTGTCGAGGCGGGGGAACAGCTCGCCTTTGCGGACGGTTTCGAGTTGCTTTCGACGGGTGATGTCGTCATTCGAGGTTCCCTGGTCGGGGTGTCGATTCCGGGCCAATCGGGGGAGCGTCACGGAGCCTCCGGGCGGATCGTGAGCGACACGCGGATCGTGATCCTGGGCGAGTTGCGGGCCGGCCATGGCATGGCGGGAACCGCGGCGCATCTCGATGGCGGCGACGGCGGTTCGCTGGAATTGGTCGCGCCCCGCATCGTGTGCGCCTCGGGCCGAGTGGTCGGCGCGATGGGCGGTGACGGGGCTCCCGGCTATCCCGGCGGCGGCAATGGCGGGAGCGGTGGCAACATCACGGTCATGGCGGACCGGTTCGAGGATTTGGACGGGAGTCCTGCGGTCGTATTTGGGGGCGATGGCGGCGCGGGGGGCGACGGTACGTCGGACCCCGATGGCTTCTCAGGCAACGGCGGCAACGGAGGCGGCGGCGGGATCGGCGGCAGCGCCGTGGCATCGCTGTACCCCGAGCCCACGGACGAGACGCATGCGAACGGGAGCAACGGGAGCAAAGGCTCCAACGGAATGAGCGTCACCGGCTCACAGGTCGGGAGCGGGGGCGACGACGGCAACGCGTGTCAGGACGGTGAACATGGCTCGGCCGGATCAAGCGCCACGGGCGGGACGGGGGGAAATGGTGGGGACGGGGGGCACGCGACCTCCCCCGGCGGGTTCGGCGGAACGGGCGGTGGCGGTGGCACGGGCGGGAACGGCACTGGGAGCAATGGCAAACGAGGCGGCAAGGGCGGAGACTGCTGTTCGCCCCCCAACAACAGCGGTCCCGGCGGCAATGGTGGCGACGGAGGAGTTGGTGGCGTCGGGTACGGCGGACCGGGAGGCGACGGGGGCAAGGGTGGAAACGGTTTCGGGTCCGGCTACATCGGGGGCGCGGGCGGCAACGGGGGATCGGGCGGGACCGGCGTGGGCGGGAGCGGAGGACCGGCAGGCAATGGCGGAAACGGCACCCCCGGGGGCGCGGCGGGCGTTTCAGGCTCGGGCGGGCAGGGCATGGGTGGACAGCCCGGGACTGGCAACACGGGCGGGCAACCGAGCGGCGTCAACGGAACAAGCGGGCAGGTGGGTCAGGGGGGAACCGGCTCGGACGGCGCGGGTGCGAACGCCGGGGACGACTGCCCGAACCACAAGAAGAAATGACGGACGTGCCCGGATGAACTCCGGGCTTGAATCTCGGCAACTCAACGAAGAGCCTTGCCCGGGCGTTGATCTCTGGTAGCCTCCGTATCGGCGCGCCGTCCATGCGGCGCCGACACGGAGAGCGGAATGAAAAGAACAACGGGTCGTGCATTCATCGCGTCGCTGGCGGCGATGCTCGTGGCGCGGGCGGGCGCGCAGGTGTCGCTGGGGGCGGCGGGCGACAGCCTGACCGACGAGTACGCCGAGGAGACGTACAACTACGCGATGAACTGGCTCCAGCAGTTGGAGCAGTATCGGGCGGTGGACCTCGGGCCGACGGCGGCGGAGGCCGGGCAGGCGGGCGGCACCTGGGGCGAGCCTCGGCGCAGGTTCTTCAAGAAGGACTGGGCGCGATCGGGCGCGACCTCGGCGTCGCTGCTTTCCGACGGGCAGCACACGGGGCTGGCCTCGATGGCGGCGGAGATCGACCACGCGGTCATCGCGATCGGCGCCAACGATTTTTCCCCTGCGGGCAGCGCGTACATCAACATCTACTTCGGAACCTGGAGCGCGTCGCAGATCACCAACTACGTGAACGGGCGGATCGCCAACGTGACGACCGCGGTCAATGCCGTCGATGCGTCGGGCATCAACGTGGTGCTGGTCGGATTCCCGGACTACGGCGTGGCGCCGGTGACGTGGAACAGCGGCATCTATAACGATCCGGCGCGGCGCGAGCGGGTGTCGACCGCGATCCGGCGCGTCAATGACGGGCTCAGGGCGCTGGCGCGGACCAAGAAGCTGCCGTATGTCGACCTGTACGGGCTGTCGTGGGCGATGTTCGGCTCGCACACGCAGCATAACTCGACGCTGACGATCGGCGGCGTCGCCATCAAGCTGCTGGAATCAGACACGACCGGGCACACCAACCCGCTGGCGGGGTTCGTGCACGACGGTGTTCACCCGCACACGACGCTGCAGGGGCTCTTCGCCAACGTGATGATGACGGCGCTCGACCTTGGCTATCGCACCGATCTCGCCACCTTCAGCGAGCAGGAAATCCTGCAGCACGCGGGGCTGTCGTACGGCGGATCGGACACGATCGCGGCCCAGATCGGCGCGTGGACCGACTACGTCGTCAACTTCGCGTGCCTGGCCGACGTGAACGAGGACGGGTTTGTCAACGGCGACGACTTCGACCAGTTCGCCGAGTGGTTCGACGTGGCCGACACGCACGGTGATTACAACGGCGACGGATTCGTGAACGGCGACGACTTCGACCAGTTCGCCGGCGAGTTCGAGGCGGGGTGTTGAGGGGAAGCGGAGAAGAGACGAAGTGAAGAGAAGAGAGCAGAAGAGAACAGAAGGGAAGAAGCAGTCGCGTGGCGGGGTGGCGAGGTGAGAGCCGGACGAGGGTGGGCACGCCGCGGAGTGGCGGGCCCGGCGGACAAGCGCGGTCACCGGCGGGTCGAGCCACGATGAGGATTTGATCACGGAATGGCGTTCGCCGCGTTGGCAAGTGGCGCCGATTGCGGAGTGCTCGCTTTTTTCAATTCCGGTGTCCGCGCATGAAAAAACCCCGCCGAGGGGCGGGGTTTGCGTTCACTGGTCATCCGAACTCATCAGGGATGAGCGGGATGCTTGGCGCGACTTGATTAGTCGAGCCAGGAGGTGATGCCGGCGACGCCGGAGTTGGCGCCGGTGACGGCCGAGTAGGGGCGGATGAAGGCGCTGCCGGTGGCCTTGGCGTCGTTGAATGCCTTCTGGTCGTAGTTGGCGCTGTAGTGGCCGTTGGAGTCCTTGGTGAAGCTGGCGGGCTCCCAGGTGGGCTCGCCCTTGGTGTTCTCGGCGACGAAGATGTTGTCGGCCTTGGTGCGCTTGCCGACTTCGAGCTCGGTGAAGTTGTAGGTGAGGGTCTCGGGGTCGGCCTTGACCTCGTAGTTGACGTGGCTGTCGTTGTAGCCGACGTTGCCTTCCCAGGCGGTGCGGCCGCCGTGGATCAGGAGGGTGTTGGAGTTCTTGCCGCAGGCGTCCTTGTCGGCGCTGCCGTTGACGAGGGTCCAGCCGTTGGTGGCGTCGCCGGTGAAGACCGGGCCGCGGTTGCCGAAGGAGACTTCGGTGGCGTTGAAGGAGTTGCTCCAGCGCGAGCGCTGCTTGCCGAAGGGGGGCGTGTGGGCGTAGGAGTTGTGGCCCTTGCCGAGGTTGTCCTTGTGGTTGTTGGTTTCCTTATCGAGGGGGGTTCCCTGGAAGGAGGGGTCCCAGAGGGCCTTGCCGCTGTTGGTCTGGTCGGCGGCGTCCTTGGGATTGTTGAGCTCGTACTTGGTGTAGACCTCGACGGAGCCGTTGGACTCGGCGGGGCTGACGCAGATTTCGGTGGGGATGCTGCCGTTGAAGACCATGACGGAGAGGATGTTGCGGGTGGTGTCCTTCTGGAAGGCGAGCTTGGGATCGGAGGGGTTGTTGATGGTGTAGTTGGCCTTGTCGAGGACGCTGGGGAGGGGGTACTGGTCGTTGTTGTTCTGGGCCCAGAGCGCCATGGCCTGAACGATGCCGCGGACCTGGGTCTGGTCCTTGAGCTGACGGGCGGAGGCACGGGCCTTGCCGAGGGCCGGGAGCAGGATGCCGATCAAGAGGGCGATGATGGCGATGACGACGAGCAACTCGATGAGCGTGAAACCTTTGCGAGCCTTCATGTGATACTCCGATGAGGCGATGGGTCGGCGGGCACTCCGTCACGCCGAAGCCCGGTGTTGACGACCGAGCGGGGAATAGGGGACAATTGGACGCTTGGGGTTTGAGCCGGGCGAGGCGGCCGCGGATGAGCGCGAACGAGCCATGAACCGGCGAACCGCCGACGTTCTTCGGGATGTTTGGGCCGCCCTTCGCTCGGTCGTCTTGATCGGAGGAAGGCCAGTCGCAACCCGGTCAGGATGTCGGCAGGCTTGAGGCTCCTTTTCGGAGCATCAGGTGGCGGCGAGTGCCGCCGGATGAGAGCATTGGGAATTCGGAATACCGAATCGAAACCCGCTGCCTGCCCACCCGGAGAAATCCGGGCGTGAAAGAACAGTACCGGAAATGATATCCGCAGGTCAAGCGGGGTGGGTTCCCGGTCGTTGAGAAAATCTGAGTTCACGGGGAGGGGTTGGGGTACCTGATGTGGTATACCGTCGGGCATGTCAACGCAACCCGCTGGCGTCTCCCCCCCCACCGATCCCGAATCTGCCTTGGCGAAGCTTGGGCTGGTCTTGCCGACGCCGGCCAAGCCGGTGGCGGCGTATGTCCCGACGAAGATTGCCGGGTCGCTGCTGTATGTGGCGGGGCAGATCCCGTTCAAGGATGGGCAGCTCCTGTATAAGGGGTCGCTGCCCGGCGCGGTCACGGTGGAGCAGGGGATCGAATGCGCCAGGCAGTGCGCCCTGAATGGGCTGGCGGCGGCGAAGGCCGCACTGGGCAGCCTGAACTGCATCAAGCAGGTCATTCGGCTCGGCGTGTTTGTGGCGAGCGAACCGGGTTTCTATGACCAGCCGAAGATCGCCAACGGGGCGAGTGAGTTGATGCTGGCGGTGTTTGGGGAGGCGGGACGCCACGCACGGGCCGCGGTCGGAAGCATCGCCCTGCCGCTGGGCGCGCCGGTGGAGGTGGAATTTCTGTTTGAGGTGACGGCCGGTGAGTGTCCGTGAGGGAGAGGCACTGGGCACTCGGGGAAGAAGAAGCGTGGAATTCGACGGCGCGAAGGACGGCGCGGCATTCGTGATTCGGCATTCGGAAGAGACGGGAAATCCGCGGCGTCAATGGCGAGATAAATACGAAGCCCACGGGGAAGAGAAGACCACGAGTGGGTGAGGCAGGTGTCGGCGCGGGCTGACAATCCACCAAGCAACACGGACCTGAAGGCGGGTCCGTGGCACGAAGAGCAGAAGATGTGGAGCGAATTGCACCGACCGTGAAACGCGGTCGGTGGTACGCCGCCAGTTGGCTCAGCCGCCGAAGGCCTTTTTGTAGTCCTCGAGGAACTTTGCGATGCCGATGTCGGTGAGCGGGTGCTTCATGCAATCCATGATGACCTTGAAGGGGACGGTGGCGACATCGGCGCCGGCCATGGCGCAGCGGAGCATGTGCTCGGTGTGGCGAATGGAAGCGGCGAGGACCTTGGTTTTCAGACCGTAGTTGTCGTAGATGGTGCGGATCTGGTGGATGACGTCCATGCCTTCCTGGCCGATGTCGTCGAGGCGGCCGATGAAGGGGCTGACGAGGTAGGCGCCGGCCTTGGCGACCATGAGGGCCTGGAGGGCCTGGAAGCAGAGGGTCATGTTGGTCTTGATGCCGAGATCGGAGAGGTGCTTGCAGGCTTTCAGGCCGTCCATCGTGCTGGGGAGCTTGACGACGATGTTGGGCGCGATCTTGGCGCGTTCCTGTCCTTCTTTCATCATGCCGTCGAAGTCGGTGGCGATGACTTCGGCGGAGACTGGGCCCTTAACGACCTTGCAGATTTCGGCGAGGCGCTGGCCGTAGTCGACCTTTTCCTTGGCGATCAGGGTTGGGTTGGTGGTCACGCCGTCGAGGACGCCGAGGTCGGCGGCCTGCTTGATCTCTTCGATGTTGGCGGTGTCGATGTACAGCTCCATGGCGTGATCTCCGGGTGGTTTGGTGGGGCGGAGCGCGGGAACGGCGTGGCGCTGGTGGGCAGGATAGCTCAGGAATCCAAGAGCTTCTTCAGCTCTCGGCGCATGATCTTGCCGGTGGGGTTGCGGGGGAGCTGGTCCAGGCGCCTGATCTCGTCGGGGACCTTGTAACCGGCGAGTTTCTGGCGGCACCAGCGCTGGAGTTCCTTCTCGTCGAAGGCGGCATCTTCCTTGATCTCAACGAAGGCGATCGGGAGCTCCCCGCGCAAGGGGTCCTGGCGGCCGATGACGCCGGAGGCCATGACGGAGGGGTGCTGGTTCAGGACTTCCTCGATCTCGCGGGGGAAAACGTTTTCGCCGCCGATGATGAGCATTTCCTTGAGGCGGCCGGTGATGAAGAGATGGCCGTCGGAGTCGAAGCGTCCGATGTCGCCGGTGCGGAAGAAGCCGTGTTCGTCGAAGGCGGCGGCGGTCTGTTCGGGGAGGTGGTAGTAGCCGCGCATGACATTGGGGCCCTTGATGAGGATTTCGCCTTCTTCATCGGGGCCGAGCGTCTGGCGTGTGTTGAGGTCGACGACGCGTTCGATGACGCCGGGGAGGGGTGGGCCGACGGAGTGGCGGCGCCAGCCGTCGGGTCGGCACCAGTTGGTGGCGGGCGCGGTTTCGGTCAGGCCGTAGCCCTCGGCGAGGCGAACCTTGAAGCGTTCGTTGAAGCGTTCGAAGGTGCTGTCGGGGAGGGGCTCGCCGCCGGAGATGGCGTACTTCAGCGAGACGAAGTCCTCGGGGTGGGCGTCTTTGACGGAGAGGAGCGCGGTGTACATGGAAGGGATGGCGACGAGGATGGAGGGGCGATGCTCGCGGCACAGTTTGACGATTCGCTGGGGGACGAAGCGCGGGGCGTAGACGACCTTGATGCCGAGGGTGAGGGGGAGGAGCGTGAGCACGGTCATGCCGAAGCTGTGGAACTGCGGGAGGACGCCCATCATGACGTCGCGGCGGGTGAAGTGGACCCACTCATCGACCTGCTGGATGTTGGCGGAGAGATTGGCGTGGGTGAGCATGACGCCCTTGGGCTTGCCGCTGGTGCCCGAGGTGTAGAGGAGGACGGCGAGGTCTTCGTCGTCGGCGAGCGCGGGGCGGATGAAGTCGGGGATGCCGGCGAGGTTGAGCCTTTCGAGGAGGACGAGGTTTTTGACCCTGGGGGTGAAGCCGGTGAACTCGAGCATGGGGCCGGCGGTGACGACGGTGTCGGTGCCGCAGTCGTCGATGACATACTGGAGTTCTTCCTGCTTGAGGAGGTAGTTGAGGGGGACGACGGTTTTTCCGAGGAACCAACCGGCGAGGGCGACGATGGGAAAGCCGCCGCCGGTGGGGAGCATGACGCCGAGGGTGGGCGATTGGCACTTTGACTGGAGTGCCGCGGCAAGGTTCATGGCGGCGACCAGGATTTCGAGGCCGCGGTAGCTTCGGCGGTCATCGATGATGGCGACGGAGAGCGGCGAGGCGAGAAGGCGTCGGATGATGGGCCAGTGAACGCTCACGCGGGTCTCCGGGTTGGCCGCGGCGGGGAAAAGCGGGCCGTCGCGTCGGCTGGGGCGATATGCTACTTGCACTTGGGGTTGCTCGCCCGAGCGAAGGACGGAATGTCGGGCCAGCCACCGGCCGTGACCCCTTGAAACGAAGGATTCGACCGTGACAAAGTCGCGAACAGGTTGGACGTCTGGAGTCAAGGGAGCTTGCGCCATGATGCGGCGTGGCGTGGGCGTCCGCATGAGCGTGCTGATGCTGGCGGTCGTGACGATCGCGGGCGCGGTGATGCCGGGGTGCGGCTCGGGCGAGAAGCCCAAGGACAACGGCATTCCGGCGATGCCCGACTACATGCAGGCGTACCGCAAAAACGAGTTCCGCAAGGCGCTGGAGCTTGCGTCGAAGGCGCATCGCGACGAGCCCGAGGGCGTAAAGCGGGATCGGGCGGCGGCGGTCGCGGGCGATTCGGCGCGCTGGCTGGGACGGAACGCGGAGGCGGAGCGATGGGTGTCACCGCTGCTCTCGAGCGCGGACGAGACGGTCTCGGGCTGGGCGAACTCAACGCTGGGGATGATTGAGAAGGAAAAGGGAATGTATCGCCAGTCGGCGGACCACCTGCTGGCGGCGGCGGGAAAGCTGAGGGGGAGCGAGTCGGCGTCATCGTGGATGTATGCCGGCGATTCGCTTTCGGCGCTGGGTCGGAAGGACGAGGCCAAGCAGGCGTACCTGTCGGGGCTGGCGGCGGTGCCGGCGAGCAATACACAGCTCAAGGGGATGCTGGATCAGCGGCTCGGTCAGGAAGCGCCGACGAAGGACGGCGGCGGGCGGTACACGATCCAGGTTGGGGCGTATTCGAGCCGCGACCGCGCGCAGGCCGCGGCGGATCGGCTGCGCGGCAACCTCGCGGGAACGAGCCTTGGGTCGCCGCGGATCGTGCAGGTGTCGAACAAGGGAAAGATCCTGTACACGGTTCGCGTGGGGATGTTCCAGACGCGCGAGCAGGCGGCGCGCGAGGCCAAGCGGCTCGGAACGGATGCGACGGCGACGCTTCGAACGGGAGAGTGAACAAACTGCGGATTGGCCGGGTTGCCAGAGCGCCGAATGGTAAGAGAAGAGCATCGACCATGAAGAGGTGGCCCGGCGGCACGGTGGGTCGGACGGATATTCGCTCGAATTCATGGTGGAAATTGCTTGGAATTCGTGGTGGAACCCGTGGGGCGTCCGGGCGTCTAACCGAACATGACCCGGATAAGCAACGGCGGGTGGGATGGGCTGGGAGGAATCACGATGCGACGCGTTTCATGTCTGGCGGCCTGCGTGATGACGGCGATGGCATTGCCGGCCTTGGCGCAGGATTCGAAAGAGCCGATCGAGACGATCGGGCCTGACACGACATTTACGCCGGAAGTCGACGCGGCGCAGCGCGAGTTTGCCGCGGCGAAGAAGAAGGTCCGCGTGATGGAGCAGGAGCTTCGAAAGCTGCGGCGGGCGCATTTCGGCACGATCAAGCGCGTCGACATTCGTCAGGAAGGGCTTGCGAAGCTGCGCGCGTATACGGAGCCGTCGATCTTTGCGTCGTTGATTGAGATCTTTCGGAACGATGCGGAGGACGTTCGGACGGCGGTGCTGGACATTTTCAGCGACGCCAAGAACGACTCGGGTGATGCGGCGCTGGCGTGGGTTTCGATGACGGATCGGGACGAGGGGATTCGGGCCGCGGCGCTGGATCGGCTGCAGCGGAGGCTCGCGGAGGTTGGCGGGGTCTCGGATCGGATCAACCTCGTGGTGCTCAAAGGGCTGCGGAGCGGCGATGAGAAGCAGATGGCGGCGGCGGCGGAGCTTGCGGGGAATCTCGGTCTGTATGAGGTGATCCCGTGGCTGATCTCGGCGCAGGTTGGTCAGTCGCTGGGGGGCGGCGGGGGCGGGAGCGGCTCGAATCAGGGCGACCTTGCGTATATCTTGGTGGGCCAGCAGATCGCGTTCATCTCCGATTTGACGCCGGTGGTGAGCGACAGCGCGGTGGCGTTTGATCCGCAGATCAGCGTGATCACGCAGGGCACGCTGCTGCGGGTAAATGACGCGGTCGTGACGACGTATCGCACGGAAATTCATAACTCGCTGGTGGGCTTGTCGTCGCGATATACGGGACGACCCACGATTGGCATGGGCTGGGACCAGGACAAGTGGTGGAAGTGGTATCAGGAAGAGTTCCTGCCGTTGAAGCGGGCGCGGGCGGCGGAAAAGGCGGCGGCGGAGAAGGCTCTGGCGCCGGAGAAGAAGTAGCGGGAAGCGCGGGTGCCGCGCATGGGCAGCTTGCAGGAAGACTCGGGATCGAATGCGCATTGCAATGCCGTCGCCGTTTTTTCGTTCTCGCACACGGCGGCGCGGGGCGAATACGGCGATGGCGCCACAACCGGCTCGCGCACTTTGAACATGCGGAATTCGTGGAACCATCGGGAGGCACGCGCCCTCCAAGGTGGTGCGATGTGATTTCGCGATGGAAAGGTCGAGCATGAAGCGGACACTCGGTGGGATCGGGATGTTGCTGGCGGTGGCGGGGCTTGCGGCGTCCGTCTCGCTCGCGTCGTGCGGGCCGAACAAGCCAGACGCGGCGATGCAGGAGCCGGGCGTGACAGAGGCCGCCCGGCCGGGCACGCTCGCGTATGACCGGGGCATGTGGCAGCAACTGCTCTCGGACCACACCAAGATTCGCCGTTCTGTGAAGTTCACGGAGACGGGCGTCGAGGCGATTACGGAGTCGGACGATCCCGAGGTGGCGGCGCGGATCATCGAACACGCGAAGGCGATGCAGGAACGCGTTCGGGCCGGGGCGCGGGTGCGTGTGTGGGATCCGGTGTTTGCCGAGTTGTTCAAGCGGCACGAGGCCGTGACCCTCGAAGTGACGCCGACCGACAAGGGCGTGACGATCGTCGAGCGGAGCGACGACCCTGAGACGCTGGCGTTGCTGCGGTCGCACGCGCTGGGCGTGAATGATTTTGTTCGGAGCGGGCACGCGGCGGGAAGGCGTGAAACACCGCGATTGAAGGTTGGAGACCCCGTGCCCGTGTCGGAAGTCGCGATCGGGGGCGTGTCGCATCGATTCCTGATGACGCAGCCGGACGGTGGGCAGGTGGCGATGCTGAAGACCGCCGGCGTGTCGGCGCTTGTGAATTTCCGCAAGCCCGCGGAGCACGTGGACTATGACGAGGCGGGGGCGGCCAAGGGTGCGGGGATGGAGTATCGCAACCTGCCCTATGCCGGGCCGCAGGAGTTGAATGACGAACTGCTCGACCGGGCGCGTGCGGCGATCGGCGATGCGGACAGGAATGGCCGGAGCGCGGCGTTGCACTGCCGCACCGGCAATCGCGTCGGCCCGGGCTGGGCGGGGTATCGCGTGCTGGATCAGGGCGTGCCGCTGGCGCAGGCGCTGGCGGAGGCCCGCGCGATCGGCACGCACGATCCGCTGATGGAGAGCAAGACGCGCGACTACATCCGGCGGCGATCGGGCGGCAGTGAATGGTCGGCGTTGTCGCCCGAGTCGATGAGCGCAGCGCAGAGGGCGACGTATGAGCGGGGGGTGGAGGCGCGGGACGCGATGTTCCAGCGGTTGTTCGCGGCGCTCGGCGAAGCGATGGCCAAGCCCGCGCCGGAAGGCGGGGCGGCGGGCGCGATCGGAGTGTGCAAGGAGCAGGCGCCGAAGATCGCGCAGCGCATCGCGAAGGAGAACGGCGTGATGATCGGGCGGACCAGCGCGAAGCTACGCAACCCGATGAACGGGGCCCCGACGTGGGCGGCGGGCGTGCTCGCCTCAACGCCGACCGAGGCGCGCGTGCTGACGAACACGGACGGCTCGATGGGTGTGGTGCTTCCGATCAAGCTCTCGGGCGCGTGCCTTGCGTGCCACGGCGACCCGGCGTCGATGGACCCGGCGGTGACGGCGGCGCTGCGCGAGAAGTATCCGAAGGACCAGGCGACGGGCTTCAAGGAAGGCGACCTGCGCGGGTGGTTCTGGGTGGAAATGCCGGGCCAATAGCGCGGGTTGCCGTGAGGACGGCGGGTGTGCTCGCGAGAGCGGGGAAGATGCCGCGGCCATTGTGACGAAGGGGATTGCATGTCCGGGGGCTCATCGAACATCTTGAATCCGTCGGAGTCGTCGTTCGAGGCGCAGGTCCTGGAGAGCGACGTGCCGACGCTGGTCGATTTCTGGGCGCCGTGGTGTCCGCCCTGCCGGATGCTGAAGCCCGAGCTTGAACGGCTGGCGCCCGAACTCGTGGGGCGGGCCAACATCGCGTTCGTCAACGTTGACGAGCATCCGGCGATCGCACAAGCGTTTGGCGTGAGCAGCGTCCCGGCGGTCTTCGTGGTTAGGGATCGCGAGGTGGTGGATGGCTGGGTCGGATACTCGCCGCGAGCGGCGGTGCTGGCGAGGCTGGAGCCGCACTTGGGTGAGTGACTCCTGACACGGTTTCGCGCGGGGTGAAGCGTGGGGTGCGGGTCCGGGCAATGGGTGATGTGCAGTCGGGAGACGCGCCGCTCGAAATGGATCCGCCCTAGCGATTTCGCGGGGCGGGCCCGCGAGAATCGCGTTTGGCACGGAGCTTTTGCGCGGACAATGGCGGCGAAGTCTCGACGCCCCGTCCAATCGCGCGCTTGATCGCGGCGCGGAGCGATTCGGGGAGTTCGCCTTTGCCGAGCTCGGAGCAGGCGTCCTGAACAAGATCGAGTTCACGAAACACGGCGCGGCAGCGAGCACACACCTCGGCCTTGGGCACTCGGAAACCGGCGGGTGTTCCGCCGCGGTCCATCGCGTCCATCTTTGCTTTGAGAAGATCGAGGCACACCTGCTTTTCGTAGATGGGCGCGGCGGCGGGGACATGCGACGCCTTGGCGGTCATGATCTTTCGGAGCGCCAGGCGAGCGCGGTGCAAGCGAGTCTTCACGGTATTCTCAACGAGCCCGAGCGCCTCGGCGACGTCTTCGATCGACATCTCGAGCACGTCTTTGAGCACGAGGGGCAGGCGCAGGTGCTCCGGCAGGCGCACGATCGCGCCCTGGACGGCCGCGATCGCCTCATTCCGCTCGGCGATATTCTGTTCGCCTTCCGACGCGGCGGCGACTTCCATCACCGTCGTCTCGGCCCAAGGCATGAGCTGCGACATGGCGGGGACGCGTTGATTGACGCCGCCCTTCCGACGCGACCGATGACGGCACGAACGGGCGGCGATGGCGTAGAGCCATGTGCCGGGGTCGGCGTCGCCGCGGAAGAGATGCCATTTTCGGAAGGCCTGCATGAAGACGTTCTGGACCATGTCGTCGGCGTCGGCGGCGTTTCCGCAGAGGCGCATGGCCAGCGCGCGGATCCTGGGCCCGTACTTCTCCAGGAGCACGGGGATCGCGCGGGCGGGGTCAGAGCCGGGGCTGACGGCGGAGGGTGGCATCGAGCGATGATATCGCGCCGTCGCCGTTTGAGACCGACGGCGGCGCGGAGGAGCGTCGAGATTCAGGTCGCGGCCTGCGGCACGGCGGCCTCGCGCAGCAGATGATCAACATGGTCGAGGGTCATCGCCTGGCAATCGGCGAGCGCCTTGATCTTCCGGGTGAGCTCGCGCACCTGCGCGTCATCGAGCGAGAGGCCCAGCTGTTCGGCGCGGCTCTTGACCGCATTCCATCCGGTCAATCGGTGCGCGATGTGGACGTAGCGCGTCAGGCCGAAGTCCTCGGGGCGGAGCGCCTCGTATGTGGTCGGGTCGTTCAGCACGGCCTTGGCGTGGATGCCCGCCTTGTGGGTGAAGGCGCTGAAGCCGGTTATGTAGTTATTGAAGGGCACGTCGACATCGACCCACTCCGCGACGGTCTGGTCGATGGTGCGGAGGAGGGGCAGGTTGTACTTCCGCACGGACTCCGGGTTGGTGACGTACATCCGGGCGACGAGCCCGCCGAGCGACGTGATGCCGTTGCGCTCGCCGATGCCGAGCACGCTGGTATCGATGTGCGTGGCGCCGCCCTCGAGCGCGGCGAAGGCGTTGGCGATGGCGCAGCCGGAGTCGTTGTGCCCGTGGAACTCGATGTCGGCCTTGACGCGGGCGCGGAGCTGCGAAACGAGGTCGTAGATCTGGCGCGGGGAACCGATGCCGACGGTATCGGCGACGCCGACGCGATCCACACCCATCGCGTCCACGGCCTCGTACACGCGGAAGAGGTCCTCCCACGAGCTGCGCAGGCTGTCCTCGGTGCTAAATCGCACCTCGACGCCCGACTCGCGGAGGAACGGGATGACCTCGCCCGCGATGGAGATGATCTGGTCGATGGTTCGCCCGTGGCTGAAGCGACGGAGCTGTGACGAGGTGCCGATGACGACGTCGACGCCGTCGACGCCGGTCTCGACCGCGACGCGTGCGTCGTCGATGTGGCAGCGGGTGTGTGTGAGAACCTTGGCCTTCAGTCCCAGGGCGGCGATGGCGGCGCAATCGTCGCGGCTGCGCGGCGAGGCCATGGGCGAGGTGAGTTCGAGGTACTCCACGCCGAAGTCATCGAGCATTCGCGCGAGCTGGATCTTCTGCTCGGTCGTGAAGAACGCGTTGACGAACTGTTCGCCTTCGCGGAGCGTGGATTCGATGATCGAGAAGTGATCGAGGGGCATGGCGGGCTCCTTGGGTGCTTCGGTGGGTTACTCGGACACCTGACTGGGCTGTGCTTCCGCTTCGGCGGGGCGCTGTACCGCGGTCGCGAGTTCGCTCGCGAGCGAATCGAGGGCGTGCGTCAGGACTCGGCTTGCACGCAGGTACTCGCTCAGACTGATGTGTTCGTTCGGCGTGTGGTCCAGAGCGCTGTCGCCGGGGCCGTAGGCGACGATGGGGCATTGCCAATGGGGCGCGACGACGTTCATGTCGGACGTGCCCGTCTTGACGCGGAGCACGGGGCGCTCGCCCTCACGCCGGATCGCGGCGGAGAGGTGGCGAGCGACGGCGTTGTCGCGTGGGGAGACATGGGCGGCTTCGTGTCCCAGGAAGTCCAACTGACCGATGGAGGCGCAAGGGACGATTGCCTGCTGCAACTGGCTCGGCGCAAGGCCGGGGGGCAGGCGGAATCCGGCGACGAGCGACGCCCGTTCCGTCAGGCCGTCGGAAGATGTGCGAAGCTCACGGATCGTGGCTTGGACGGTGTGGAACGCGCCGGTGCGACCTTGATTGAGGCGGTTGATCTCCGCGAGCACGCGCTGCCAGAAGGAAACCGCTTCGTCGGCGGCGCTACCGCCGGGCCCGGCGGTGTGCGCGAGATCGCGGGCGATCGAGCATTCCATCACGAGCCGGCCCTTGTAGCCGATCGTGACGCCGTTCCACGCGCTGGGCTCGCCGATCACGCACGCGGCGGGGCGAAAGCGATCGATCACGGCGCGGGCGCCGCGAGAAGTCGGCGTTTCTTCTTCGACCGCGCCGATCACAACGATCGCGCTGTTGGGCGGGAGCGCGGCCCGCGACGCGGCGACAACGAACGTTGCGAGCGGGCCCTTGGCGTCGACGCTGCCCCGGCCAAAGAGTAGGTCGGCCTCGATTCGCACCGGGATCATGCCGGGCACGGTGTCCATGTGGCCCAACAGAATGATGAGGTTCTCCGCGTCGCGCGGGCCGCGCCACCCGATCACGTTGCCGGCCGAGTCCAACTCGGTCACCAGGCCGCGGCGGAACATCTCCTGCGACAGCAGCGTGGCGACCGATCGCTCGTCGCCCGAGACGCTGCTGGTCTCGACCAATCGTCGGAGGAGATGGATCGCTTCGGGGTCGCTGATCGGCGACGCGGGGTGCTCCGCATGAGATGGGTTGACAAGCACGCTCATGCGAACACCGTCCCGGCGCCTTCGAGCGCGCGAGTGATCGGGCTTGCCACGCGGGCATCGCCGATGATGACGCGGGGCACACCGGCGAGCAGGGCTTCGCGGGCCGCGAGAACCTTGTTCTTCATGCGACCCTGCGCGAGCGACTCGGCCTCGTCCAATCGCTCGATGGTGATGCTGGAAACGAGCGACTCTTCGTCGGGGTACGCACGGAGGAGGCCCGGCACGTTCGAGAGGAGGCACAACGTCGAGGCGCGCAGCGCGGCGGCGGTGCGTGCCGCGGCGCGATCGGCGTCGACATTGATCGGCTCGTTTGCTTCGCTCAATCCCGGTGGCGAAATCACCGGCGTGCAGCCTGCATCGAGCAGCGTGTTGAGCAGTGCGGGGTCCACATGTTCGACCGAGCCGCTGCAGTCGTCGCGGATGATGCGGGTGCGACCAGCTTCGAGAGCGCGGATGGCGGCCTTTCGCGTGCCACGCCAGAGCGAGGCATCGATGCCCGAGACTCCGACGGCGCGGACGCCGCGACGCACGAGCCCGAGCACGAGCGATTGATTCACGACGCCGCGGCATGCCATCTGGAAGATCTCGAGCGTTCGCGGATCGGTGCGGCGGCTGCTGTGGCCGGATGGAGAGGTGATGAACTGCGGCTCGTGTCCCAACTGCCGGGCCAGAGTCGTGGTGGCGTCGGATCCGCCGTGGACGATGACGAGGCGTTCGCCTCTGGCGACAAGTGCCGCTGCGTCGGCGCACAAGGAGTCGTGGCTGATTCCGGCGGCACCGCCGATCTTCACAACAATCACGGTTCCCTCCCTTCGGTTACAGCGGGTGAAGGCCGGCAAAGCCGAGCCCTTCGGTTTCTTCGAAACCGCACATTAGATTCATGCACTGCACGGCCGAGCCGGCGGCGCCCTTGACGAGATTGTCGATCGCACTCACGACCACAATGCGGCTGGCGTCAGGGTCGACATCGAAGGCGACATCGCAGAAGTTGGTGCCGCTGAGCAACTTCGGCTCGGGGTAGCGATGCAGGCCCGACTTGGCCTTCACAACCCGAACGAACGGCTCTCCCGCGTACGCGGCGCGGTAGATCTTCCAGAGGTCCTTCTCGCTCACGGCACGGGTCGGGAGCACGTGCGCGGTGCACTGCACGCCGCGAACAAGCTCGACCGACGTGATGGTCGTGTGGAGCTCGAAGTTGCCGAGCTCCTGTCGCACCTCGGCCTGGTGGCGATGTCTCATCGTCGCGAAGGGGCGCACCCGTCCGACCCGCTCGGGATGGTGGCCGGTCGGTGATGGCTCGGCGCCGGCCTCCGATGAGCCCACCTTGAGGTCGGCGATCGCGAGCTTGATGAGACCCTCACGCGCGAGCGGCAGAAGGGCGAAGTTCATCGCGGTCGCGTTGCAGCCAACTCCGGATGCGAGGCGCGCGGTGCGGAGTCGCACGCGTTGCGTTTCGGGCAGGCCGTACACGAAGCGATCGAGCCACGCGACGGCGGGGTGCGCGGAGCCGTACCACGCCTGGTACTCCGCAGGATCACGAAGACGGAAGTCGGCGGCGAGGTCGACGACCCTTGGGGCCAATGCCGCCCAGCGATCGATCTCTTTCGACGACTCGCCGTGCGGCATGCAGAGGAAGAGCACGTCGCACGCGGCGATGTCGTCGGGGCGGCAGAACTCCAGCATGGTTCTGCCACGGAGGTGCGGGTGGATGTTCGTCACGGGCATGGTCGCGTTTCGGCGCGAACTGACCTGCGCGATCTCCACACGCGGGTGAAAGGAGAGAAGCCGCAGGAGTTCGCCGCCGGTGTAGCCGGAGCCCCCCACGATCGAGATTCGCACTCGCGATCCGGGCGCGGCGGTCATGCGACCTCCGTGCGTGAGTGCGCGTCGAACGCCGCCCAATGCCCGAGCTTGAGCTCCTCGATCAGGGATGCGCGAGAGCGGGGTGAAGCAGGCACGGGCGTGAGGGTCGAGGGAGCGCTTGGCGCGCCGGTGCTCGGCGCTGGTCCACGAGCGGCTGACGCGGGCGACGTGGCGACAACCCATTCGATCATGCGGCGAGGGATGTTGACGCCGGTCGGCGCGATGGAGTTGCGGAACTCCATGGTGTGGTTGATTTCGCTGACCAGGAGGCCGCGCCCGGGCGCTTCGAGCAAGTCGATCGCGAGCAGCGCCCCGCCGCTCCCCGCGACGGCACGGGCGGCGCGGGCGCAGAGATCCCGGATCTCGGGCGTGATCTCGAGCACGGATGCGACGCCTCCGCGGGCGGTGTTGGTGATCCAGTGGGCGGAGTGGCGGACAATGCCGCAGATGGCCTCTTCGCCGACGACAAAGACTCGCAGGTCTCGATCGGGCTTGGGCACGTACTCCTGCACGTAGAAGACGGAGTGCTGCACCGACCCGAGCGTGCTCTTGTGCTCGATCACGGCCTCGGCGGCGTCTCGATCGTTCACGCGAGCCAGCAAGCGACCCCATGAGCCCGTCGTGGGCTTGAGCACCGCGGGGTATCCGATGCGCTCGACGGCGGCCAGCGCCGACGCCTCGTCGAGTGCGATGCACGTTCGCGGCGTGGGGATTTCGTGGCGGGCCATCAGCAGCGAGGTCGTGAGCTTGTCGCCGCACGCCTCGATCACGCTCGCAGGGTTCACGCTGCGAACGCCGAACCGCTCGAAAACGCGGACGGCGGCGAGGGCCTGCGTCTGGCCGATGCAACGATCGATGACGGCGTCGAGCGAGGTCCAGCGCGAAGCGTCGTGGATGTCGAAGACAAGCTCGCGCACGTCGATCAGTTCGTGATCGATCCCGAGCGACGCGAGTTCGTCGAGGAGCAGACGCTCCTCGACACGGATCCGCGAATGAAGCAGCGCAATTCTCATGGTTTCTCCTTGCGGGTCTCGGCGCTCACTCGCCCCAGTCTTCTTCGACCTCGGGCGCCAGCTCGACGCGCAACGGGCTCACGCTGGTGACCTCGAGTTCGGCCCGGCACTCGCGGCACCGGACGATCTCGCCGCAGAGCGGCTGACGCTCAAGCGTGATCGAAGCGGCGCACTCGGTGCATTCGACGGACAGGGCTGGCGGGGGCGTGGACGCGGTCGGGTTCATGGGTTCTCCTTGAACTGCTGCGGGAAGCAGTGACTCGAACGAGGCAACATCCGTGGCTCGTGCGGCGGCGCACGGCCAAAACGACTTCGGGCCCGTCGGATCCAGTTCCGACGAGCCCGTTTGAGTTGATCTCATCCCCCGCGGGGGCTGTCACTCGAGGCTACGGCGAAACGCGGACCCGATCAGGGCCGAACGCTTTTTTCTCGAGTTTGGATTTGAAGGACGCGACCGCGCCGCTCGTTTGGGCGAGCAAGAGGAGCGAGGAATTGGCGGTGCGAATCATCATGACGGCGTGAAAAGCCCAGTTTGGGCGGAGGATGTTAGCGGGAACGGCCCGCGAGTCAAACTTATCGGCGCAGGGCGGCCGCATTGATGAGGACAAGAGGGGTCGGATTGACGCTCAGGCTCATTCGTCGCGCTTGGAGAGTTGTCCCTGGAGCGCGACAAAGGCAAGCACGAGCAGGCCGACGACAATGCGGGTCCACCAAGAGCTGAGATTGCCCTGGAAGGTGATGATGGTCTGGATCAACCCGAGGAGCAGTACACCAAGGCCCGTGCCGAGCAAGGAGCCGACTCCGCCGCGGAGGAGCGTTCCGCCGATGACGACCGCCGCGATCGCGTCGAGTTCGAAGCCCTTGCATGCCGCGGGGTCGCCCGACTGCTGATAGAGCGTGAAGACAACGCCCGCCAGTGCGGAGCAGAGGCCCGAGAGTGTGAACACGCCAAGGCGAGTGGCGCGGATGTTCAGGCCCATCAAAAGAGCGGAGTTCTCGTCATCTCCCACCGCGTAGACAGAACGGCCGAAGCGAGTCGCGCGGAGCACGATCGCGCCGAGAGCGATGGTAATGATCGCGATGTCGACTGTCACGGGGATTGAGGCGCCTCGTTCGCCCAGCGGGAGGACGACACTGAGCTGATCGTTCAGGACGTTGCCGACGAAGGCGTGCTTGATGCCGATCGATTGCGGGTAGATCAGGAATGCCGCTCCGCGCGCAAAGAACATGCCGGCGAGCGTGACGAGGAAGGGCGGGAGCCTGAACACGTCGATGATGACGCCCTGGCACAGGCCGAAAGAGCCGCCGACGACGAGCGAGATCGCGATCGCCGCAATGGGATGCACGCCGTGCTTCTCGACAAGCGAAGCGATCAGGATGCTCGTGAACGCCATCACCGAACCGACGGACAGATCGATCGCGCCGGAGAGAATGACAAACGTCGCCCCGATCGCCGCCACAGCGAGGAATGCGTTGTCTACCAGCAGATTCCGCACGACGCCGACGGAAGCAAAGTTCGTGTACGCGATCGAGCCCGCGAGAAACGTCACAACGACCAACGTGAGCGTGGTCAGGATCGGGACATGGCGGCGTGCCACATGGATCATGCACGCCCCCGGCTGAAAGCGGCCGAGAGGCGGCCCTTCACGACGGGCGATTGGAGCAGGCACACCGCAAGCACCGCGATCGCTTTCGGAAGCGGCGCGACATCGGCTGAAACGTCGTGCATGTACATTGTCTTGGTCAGCGTCTGGATCAGCACCGCACCGGCGAGCGACCCCGCGAGCGAGAAGCGTCCGCCCGACAGCGACGTGCCGCCGATGACGACGGCGAGGATCGCGTCGAGTTCAAGGAAGAGGCCGGCGTTGTTGGCGTCGGCGGCCTTGATGTACGAGCATTCGACGAGGCCCGCGAGGCCGGCGCACGCGCCGCAGAAGGCATACGCCGCGAGCTTGATCGCGCGATCGTTCACGCCGGCGTAGCGGCACGCGCGGTCGTTGTCTCCCACCGCTTCCACGAACATCCCGGCGGCGGTCCGGCGTGCGTACAAGGCGGTCGCCAAGGCCAGGGCGCCGGCGATCCACGCGGGAACCGGCAGGAAGGCGAAGGCGACGTTCGCGAGGGAGGACAGGGCGCGGTGCTCGAACGTGATAATGAGTCCATCGGTGATGAGCTGCGCCACGCCCCGGCCCGCGACCATGAGCACGAGCGTCGCGACGATGGGCTGCAAGCGCAGCCGCGAGACCAGGAGCCCGTTGCACACGCCCGCGGCGCCGCCCGCGCCGAGGGCCGCGAG
>JABWBC010000158.1 GCA_013360695.1 Phycisphaerales bacterium | reverse complement strand
CGCGCTGCGTGATCCGCCGCCCGAGTGACCGCGCAGCGATCTACGCCGGCACCGCGCCGCCCTGCGTTGCCGCCCGCTTCGCCGCCTCCTGGGACGCCCGCTCCTCGAGCTCCACATCGCTGGCCCGGCGCTTCGAGTGGTCTGCCGCCACGATCGCATAGATCGACGGCACGACGAACAGCGTAAACAGCGTGCTGATCGTCATGCCCGCCACCAGCACGATGCCGATGCTGTTGCGCGCCTCGGCTCCCGCGCCCGTCACCAGCACCAGCGGAAAGTGCCCGAACACCGTAGCGGCGCTGGTCATCAGGATCGGGCGCAGCCGCGTCGCCGCCGCGCGGCGCACCGCGTCGAGCTTCGGCACGCCCTGCTCCTGAAGCGTGTTGGCGAACTCCACGATCAGGATGCCGTTCTTGGCGACCAGCCCGACGAGCGTGATGAGCCCGACCTGCGAGTAGATGTTGAGCGTTGTGAAATCGAGATACGTGAACACCAGCGCGCCCGAGATCGCGAGCGGCACCGATCCGAGCAGAACGATCAAAGGATCGCGGAAGCTGCTGAACTGGGCCGCCAGCACCAGATAGATGAGCAGGAGCGCAAAGCCCAGGGTCTGCGTGAGCGAGCTGCTCTCCTGCCTGATCTGGCGGCTCTCGCCCGCGTAGTCCATGCCGTAGCTCGGCGGAAGCACCTTCTTTGCGGCGTCCTCGAGCGCGCGGAGCGCTTCTTCCTTGGTCACGCCCGGCGCCACCATGCCCTGGACCTTAAAGCTGTTGCGCTGCTGGAATCGGGTCAGCGTGCGCGGCGCCGTCTCGGTCTGCAGCGTCACGAACGACGACACCGACGCCAGCCCGCCGCCGGGCGTGCGCACTTTCAGTTGCAGCAGGCTCTCGGGCGTGGCGCGGTCCTGGTCGGTCACCTGCGGGATCACCTTGTAGCTGCGCCCCGCGTAGTTGAAACGGTTGACATAGCCGCCCGAGAGCAGCACGCCAAGGTCGCGCCCCACGCTCGCAAGATCGAGCCCCAGCGTCGCGACGCGCTCCTTGTCGATCACCAGCCTCGTCTGCGGCAGGTCGATCTTGAGGTCGGTGTCCGCGTACATGAACTTCCCGCTGCCGAACGCCGCGCCCACCAGCTGCCCGGCGTACTGGGCCATCTCCGGCCCTTCGTCTGTGCTCGTCACGACCAGCTCGACGTCGTACTGCCCCGCGCCCGGGAGCGGCGGGGGGAGGCCGACGAGCGCGCGCACGCCCGAGATCCCCGACACCATGGCGAACGCCTCGCCCTGCATCTCCTTGGTGGTGCGATTGCGCTCCTTCCAATCCTTCATCTTCGCGCCGCCGAACCCGCCCGACGGGAACGTGACGTTGAAGTACATGTCCGTCTCGGGGATCGACAGCATCTTCTGGGCCGTCTCGTACACGCCCTTGAGCGTGTACTCCAGCGACGCCTCGGGCGGCGTGATGAACACCGTGAACAGGAAGCCCTCGTCCTCGGTCGGCGCCAGCTCGCGGCGCGACTGCTCGTACAAGGGCACGGCCGCCAGCGTGATCACCACCGCGCCGGCCGCGATGATCCAGCGTGCCTGCAGCGTGAACGCCAGGTGCCGCTCGTACACCGCCCGAACACGATCGAAGATCGCGTTGATGAACCGCGTGAACCGCCCCTGCCGCCCGCTGGGCGCGACCAGCTTGGCGCTCATGATGGGCGAGAGCGTGAGCGCGACGATGCCCGAGACGACGACCGCCGCCGCCAGCGTGAACGCAAACTCGCGGAACATCACGCCCGTCAGCCCGCCCTGGAAGCCGATGGGGGCGTACACCGCCGCGAGCGTGATGGTCATGGCGACGACCGGCGAGAAGAGCTCGCGCGCCCCGACCAGGGCCGCCTGCAGGCGCGTCTTCCCCTCGCGGACGTGGCGCTCCACGTTCTCGACCATCACGATCGCGTCGTCGACCACCAGACCCACGCACAGGACGATCGCAAGGATCGTGAGCAGATTCAGCGAGAAATCCATCAGCATCATGAAGATGCACGCGCCCACGATCGAGATCGGCATCGCCAGCAGCGGCACGATCACCGTGCGGAACGAGCCCATGAACAGGAACACCACCAGCCCCACGATCGCGATCGTCTCCGAGAGCGTCGTGCCGATCTCCTTCAGCGCATTCTCCATGTAGTACGTGCCGTCGTAGGCCATCTGCATGTGAACGCCCGCCGGCAGCGTCGGCTCGATCCGCGCCATCGCCGCCCGCAGCGCGCTGGCCACGTCGAGCTCGTTGGCCCGCGGGAGCGGCCAGACCGAGATGTAGATCCCCGGCTTGCCGTTCACGCCCGTCTCGGCCTGCGGCTCCTCGCTCCCGATCTCCACCTTCGCCACGTCGCCCAGGCGGACGATCGCGCCGTCGCTCTCGCGCACGATCATCCGCTCGAATTCCTCGGGTGTCCGCAGGTCGCTGTTGGTGAGCAGGTCGAGCTGCACGTCCGCGCCCTTGGTCCGACCCACGGTCGCCAGGAAGTTGTTGCGACGCAGCGCGTCCTGCACGTCCGCGGGCGTGATCGACAGCGCGTCCATCCGCGCCGAGTTCAGCCACACCCGCATCGCCAGGTTCCGCGGGCCCTCGATCCCGATCCGCTGCACGCCCGGGAGCGTCGAAAGATCGGGCTGCACCTCGCGCCCGAGATAGTCCGTCAATTGCGTCATGTTGAGCGAGTCGCTCGTGAAGCTGATGTAGAACGTCGCGTAGGGCTTGTCCGCCCTCTGGATCTCGACGATCGGCGCCTCGGATTCCTGCGGGAGCTCCGAGCGCACCTGGTTCAGCCGCGCGCTGATCTCCGCCAGCGCCGCGTTGCTGTTGTGGTTGAGGCGCAGGCGCACCTCGATCCGCGACAGCCCCGCGTTGCTCGTGCTCTCGATGTAGTCGATCCCGTCGATCTGCGACACCACCCGCTCGATCGGCGTGGTGATGAAGCCGCGCACCGTCTCGGCGCTGGCGCCGATGTAGGCCGTCGTGATGATGATCGACGACGACTCGATCCGCGGGTACTGCCGGATCGGGAGCGCCCCGATCGCCCGCCACCCGATCGCCACAATCACGATGTTCAGAACGATCGCCAGCACCGGGCTCTTGATGAAGATGTCGGTCAGCGACCTGGTCGGCGTGGAACTCATGGTGTTCTTTCAGAGTGGTCGGCGCGGCGGCCTGTCTGGGTGGCTCGGCGGTCTCCGCCGGATTCTTCTGGAATCGATGCGACCATCGTCGTGCCGTTACTTGCTCTTGGCCTGCTCAGTCTTGTCCGGGTCGCCCTTGGCCTGCCCGCTCCCGCCCGGTCCGTTCGCGGGTGTTCCGCCCGCGGCGTTGCCCGGCGCGCCCTTCATCACCAGCGCTCCGTCGCGGAGCTTGAAGCTCCCCGCGGCCGCGATCTCCTCGCCCTCTTTCAGCCCGCTCACCACCACCACATCACCCCCGATCATGGGCCCGAGCGTGATGAACCGCTGCTGCGCCCGCAGCTCGCCGGGCTTGGCGTTGGGGGCGGCGCTGGGCGCGATGACGAACACGTGATCGCCGAACGCCGCCCGCCGCACCGCCGTCGCCGGCACCACGATCGGGTTGCTCGTCGCGCCGACCGGGACCGACACGTCAACGAACATCCCCTGGCGCAGCTTGCCGCTCCGGTTGTCGACCTTGGTCCGAACCCGCACGTTGCGCGTCTGGTAGTTGGCCTCGGCGTCGATCGCGACGATCTGGATCTTCGCCGGCTCGGTCCCCAGCACCGAGGACTGCGCGATCACGATGTCGCCCTGCTTCACCTCGCTCAGATACTCCTGCGGGATGGCGAAATCGAGGTAGATGTCGTCGGTCACGCCCTGGAGCGACACGATCGTCGCGCCCTCGGCCAGGTACTGGCCCGGATGAATATTGCGAAGCCCCGTGCGCGCCTTGAACGGTGCGCGGATGGTCTTCTTCTCGATCTGCGTCCGCACCTGGGCCGCCCGCGCCTTGGCCTGCTCAACCTCCGATCGCGCCTTGTCCGCCTGAGCCCGCCCCGCGTCGAGCTGCGACCTGGCGTTGTCCATCTCCGTCGCCGCCACGGCCTTGGCCTTCAGCGCCTCTTCCATGCGCGCCAGGTTCGACTCCCATAGCTTCACGCTCGCCTCGGCCGCCCGGACGCTCGCCTCCGCTACCCCGATGCTCGCGACCACCGCCTCCAGGTCCGCCTGCTCCGTGCTCGTGTCGAGCGTGAGCAGCACCTGCCCCTCCTCAACAACCTGGTCGGAGTCAAAGCGGATCTCCTTCACGACGCCCGACACCTCCGTCGCCAGCGTCACCGCCCGCAGCGGCACCACTGTCCCCGACAGCTGCGCCATCTTGCGGAAGGGCGCGGTCCCCGCCACCACCGTCTGCACCGACTCCGCCGGCTCAAAGCCCGCCTGCATCCCCGCCGGTTGGGTGCGCAGCTTCTTGGCGTACCAGACGCCCCCGCCCGCCGCCGCCAGGAACACAACCACCACGATCCCCGCCGCGATCCGCGACTTCATGAAGCCTCCCGCCGTCGACGACCACCCCCGCCAGAATTCCAAGAGCGAACATCATACGAACATCAATTCGCCGGGCCAATCGCACACCCCGTCTATCCGCGTGAGGATTTGCCCTCACCATTGGCGCGAGCGCATGTCCACGCTCCCGGGTATGGCCGTCTGGCCCTACCCCAGCCTGATCCGCTCCGTGATTTGCAGCCCGAATGCCTCCAGCCCCGGCATGTCCTTGGTGCTGTTGGTGAGCAGCCGCAGCTTGGTCAGCCCCAGCGCCCGCAGGATCTGCCCGCCGATTCCGAACTCGCGCTGGTCCATGGGCATCGTCGATCGCGGCACCGACGGCGCGACCAGCTTGGGCGAGTCCGCGTCCGTCCCGCCACGCCGCACGCTCGTCAGGCGATCGTCCAGCCCCTCGCCCACGCCCTCGGGGCGCAGGTACACCACCGCGCCCTTCCCCTCGCGCGCGACGGCCTGCATCGCCTTCTCCAGCTGCGCCCCCGTCGCGCCGCTGGCCGACGAATCAAGATCGTGGAAGATGTCGCCCAGGAGATGCCGCCGGTGCATGCGCACCAGCACCGGCCCGTGATGCTGCACCACATGCCCATCGAGCCCGATCGCGCCCACGCCCCCCGCCGTCAACACCACGTGCGGTAGGGGATCGACCATGCTCTCAAACGCCAGCAGCGTGAACTCGCCCCAGGGCGTGCGCAGCGAGCGTCCGTTGACCGGCTGGATGCGATGCACCAGCGACTCGCGCGCCAGGCGGTGCTCGATGATCTGCGCCACCGAGCACATCTTGAGCTTGTGCTCTTTGCAGAACTCGACCAGGTCGGGCACCCGCGCCATCTGCCCGTCCGGACGCATGATCTCGATGATCGCGGCCGCGGGCGTGAGCCCCGCCAGCCGACAGAGATCGAGCGATCCTTCGGTCTGGCCGGTGCGCACCAGGACGCCGCCGTCGCGTGAGCGCAGCGGGTTGACGTGCCCCGGCCGGACGAAATCGTCGGGCGTGGTCGCGGGGTCGATCGCCATGCGGATGCACTTGGCGCGCTCGAAGGCCGAGACGCCGGTCGTCCCGCCGTGCTTGGGGTGCAGGTCGATCGAGACCGTGAAGGCCGTGCCGCGCATCGTGTTGTTGACGGCGGACTGCGGGTGCAGCGCGAGCCGATCGCAGTCACGCTCGGTCAGCGAGAGGCACATGTAGCCAAGGGCCTTGGAGAGCATGAAGGTGACGCTCTCGGGCGTGACGAACTGGGCGGGGAGCACGAGGTCGCCCTCGTTCTCGCGGTCCTCGTCGTCGGTCAGAACGACCATCCGCCCGGCGCGCAACTCGTCCAGAATCTCGGGGATCGGGCTGAACATCGCGGCAATCCTAGGGGAACCGCGCCCCGCGACGCGAGCTTCAACCGGGGCCTAGGAGTCGCCCGACGCTCCGCCTTGATCTCGCGCCGCTAACCCCGCCGCCACGGCCCGCGGATCGCCAGCGTGATGCCCGGCCTCTGGATATTCACGAACAGCGTCGACCCATCGGGCGAGAAGCACGCGCCCGCCAGCTCCGACACGTTCATCGCGTTCCGGCCGATCTTGTAGATCGACCCGCCCGGCGTGATCCCCAGCAGGAACTGCTCGGGGTGCTCCATCGTCACCTCGTCCTCGCACACGACCAGGTCGCCCCACGGCGCGACCGTGATGTTGTCGGCGTTCTGCACGACGTTCGGCCCGCCCGACTCGACAAACAACTCCAGAGTGCCCGGCTGGTCGAGCTCGCCCGGCGTGCCTTCATGACGCGAGGGCGTGTACTTCCAGATCTGCCCGTGGCGCCCCGGGCCGCCCTCGGTCATCGCCATGAAGACCGTGCCGCGCCCAAACCACATCCCCTCGCCGCGCGCGAACCGCGCCGCGCCGCTCGAGAACCCGCGATGCCGCAGGTCGTCATCGGGAGATTCGGTGTTCGAAAGGTCCATCCACGCGACCGAAAGATGCTGCCCGACCTTGATCGGCTCGGGCGGCGTGCCGTTCTTGGGGATCCAGTTGCTGGTGTCGCACGAGGGCCTGCCCTTGACGACCAGCGCCTGCAGCCGCCCGCCCGCCGCGAGGTTGTCGCGCTCCTTGGGGATGAAGCGGTACACCAGCCCGTCCTCCCGGTCCTCCGTCAGGTACACGATCCCCGTCGCGGGATCGGTGCAGCACGCCTCGTGCTGGAATCGTCCCATCGCCTTCAGCGGCACGGGCTCAACCAGCCCCATCTCCGCGCTCGCCGGCACCTCAAAGCAATACCCGTGATCCTTCGCGAAGTCCTTGCCCGCCTTGAACACGCACTCCTCGCACGTAATCCATGTGTTCCGCGGCGTCGGCCCGCCGGCGCAGTTGCGCTCCGTCCCCGCCAGCGACATCCAGTGACGCACCACCCGCCCGTGCCCCTTCCCGCCCCGCGTGTCGTACAGGATCGTCGTCGTCCCGCCCCGCGAGGGTGAGTGCGTGCCCGCGTCGTAGAGCTTCGCGCGATCGACCTGGCCGAAGAGCTCGTTCTCAAAGCCGAACGGCCCGGGCACGTCCATGCCGGGCTCGATCTCATGATTCCGCACCAGGATCGTCAGCCCATCCGGCCCGGGGAACGCCGCCATCGCGTCGTGAGCGCCCGGGACAAGCAGCCCGTCGTCCATCTTCTCGCCCGTGCGCGAGAACGCGTCGTACTTGAAGCCCTTGGGGAGATCGAAAAGGCCCATGGGGTCGCGGACCAGCGGCCCATAGCCGTCCTCCGCCATCGCCCGCACGGGAAGCTCGCCCGCGCCCGACGCGTGCGCCAGCATGGCGCGACGAAGCCCCACAAAGCCCGCGGCAAAGGCCCCGGCACGAGTCAGAAAATGGCGGCGAGGAATCATGCAACGCTCCCGAGACCGGCGAACCGCGCAGTCGTCGCGAATCGTAGCGGGATTCGCCGACGGCCGGCCCCGACCACGATCTCTTCGCGCGATGCCAACACGCGCATTCACCCCTGAAACCCCTGCGCGTCTGGTGGCCCGCCTCTCCGAGGCGGGCTTTCTGGGCCACGCGATGCGACCTTCGCGCCAAGGCTCGAATTGCTCCGGGGCTCTCTCCGCGTTTCCCGCTCCCGCCCACCCTCTTCCCCTAAACTCCGGCGTGCCCACGCCGCCCAGGGAATCACTCACGCTCGAGCCCACGCCCTCGCGCTGGCTCGATCTCGTGCGTGAACGCCGCCCGCGCGTGCCCGCGTGGCTCACCCCTTCCGCCGCCTCGTTCCGATCGCAGCTCGCCCTCCCCCAATCCCCGCTCGTCATGAGCGGGCACCAGGCGATCCTCTGGCACCCCGGCATTCTCGCCAAGTACATCGCGGCCAGCGCCTGCGCCCGTGCCGCCGGCGCCGCCGCCCTACCCTCTTGTGGACAACACCGAGACGCTGCTCGACGCGGCCGACCTCGTGTTCGTCGATGCCGTGGGCGCGGGCTACTCGCAGGCGGTGTCGCCCTACACCAACCAGAGTTTCTGGGGCGTGGACGCCGATGCCGCCCTGTTCCGCGATTTCGTGCGCCGCTGGCTCGCACACAACGGGCGCGAGGCGGCACCCAAGTACCTGTACGGCGAGTCCTACGGCGGCCCGCGCACGGCCGTGCTGGCTTCGCTGCTCGAGACCTCAGGCGTCAGGCTGGCCGGCGTGGTGCTGCAGTCACCCGCCCTCGACTACAACGGCAATTGCGGCCTGGACGACGGCACCCCCACCGACTGCCGCGGCTACCTGCCCAGCTACGGCGCGGCCGCCGAGTACCACCACCGTGCCCAACCGGCCCAGCCCGACCTGCCGGCTTACATGGACCTGCTGCGCGGCTACGCCGCCGATACCTACCAGCCCGCGGTCGACACCGCGTTGCAGAACGGTCAGCCGCTGTCCGCCACCGTGGCAGCGCAGCTGGCCGACTACACCGGCCTGAGCGCTGCGCTGTGGCAGGCGCAGCGCGTGGTGTGGCCGGGCATCTTCATGGGCAACCTGCTGCCCGGCCGCCGACTCGGCCGTTACGACGCCCGATTCAGCGCACCGTCGACCTCGCAGTCCGACCCATCGATCGCCCACATCGATGCCAGCTTCTACCAGCGCCTGAACGAGTACCTGCGGCAGGAGCTGGGCTTCCAGAACACGTCGACCTACGTGATGCTGGGCAGCGCGATCGAAACCTGGAACTTCGGCCATGCGGGACGCCCCCTGCCCGACACGCTGCCCGACCTGGCCGCCGCGCGGCTGCTCAACCCCCAGTTGCGCGTGCTGGCCATGAGCGGCTATCACGACCTGGCCACGCCCTTCCACCAGACCGAAATCGACCTGGCGCGGCTGCCCGGCGGCGCCGCTGCCTCAGTGGTGCGCAACTACGCCGGCGGCCACATGAGCTACCTGGACGACGCCACCCGCCGCCAGCAGCGCACCGACCTC
>JABWBC010000157.1 GCA_013360695.1 Phycisphaerales bacterium | reverse complement strand
CGGCGTCGTTCAGCGAGACGTACGGGCGCAACGCCCTCAACAACGGCCTGCCCTGCGTCGAGTGTCCGGGGCTTGTCGAAGCCCTGCACCAACGGTACCCCGGCGTGTCCGGCGGCACGGTGCGGGCACCGGAGGTCGAGATCGACTTTGAGAGGTCGGTCGTTGGATGCGAGGGGATGGAGTTCGGGTTCACGCCGCTCTCGCCGGTCGCGCAGGAACTGGTGGCGATGGGGGGGGCGGAGTTGATGACGCGGACCGCGCTCGGCGCGGGATGAGGATCGAGGCCATGGCGAAGAAGGCAGGTACCACAGCGACGAAGTCCGCGCCGAAGTCCAGGAAAGCGCCCGACGCCGCGGGGAAGGGCGCGGCCGACGGCGTCGAGGCCAACGGCGTGGACAAGACGGCGGGGATCACCGAGGAGGCCGTCAAGAAGGGGACGGGGCGCGGTTGGGAGGACTGGTGCCGCATCCTCGACGACGCCGGCGCGGAGGTGATGACGCACAAGGAGATCGCGGTCTTCCTGACCGAGCGCGACGGCCTCTCGGCGTGGTGGGCGCAGATGGTGACCGTGGGGTACGAGCAGGCACGCGGGCGGCGCGAGCCGAACCAGGCCGCCACCGGCTACCAGACGTCCGCGAGCCGCGTCATCGAAGTGCCGGTGTCGCGGGCGTATCGCGCCTGGGCCGACACGCGGACGCGCAAGCGCTGGCTGATGACGCCGTTCACGGTGCGCGTCGCGAACCGCGACAAGAACCTTCGGGTCACCTGGCCGGACCAGACGTTCGTGGACGTGTACTTCACGCCCAAGGGCGAGGGCAAGTGCCAGGTCGCGGTGCAGCAGCGCAAACTGAAGGCGTCCGGCGACGTGACGAAGGCCAAGAAGTTCTGGGCGGACCACCTGGAGCAGTTGCGGGCCTTGCTCGAAGAGTAAGCCCGTGGCGAAGCACCGCATCGCGTGGATGCCGGGCGACGGCGTCGGGCACGACGTCATGGACGCCGCCCGGCTCGTGCTCGACACGATGGGCTTCGACGCCGAGTACGTGCCGGCCGACATCGGCTGGGAGTGCTGGCGGCGCGAGGGCGACGCCCTCCCGGCCCGAACCATCGACGCGCTGAGAAGCGCCGACTGCGCGCTCTTCGGCGCGATCACCAGCAAGCCGCGCGACGAAGCCGAGGCGGACCTGGACCCGTCGCTGCGGGGACGCGGGTTGGTCTACACGTCGCCGATCGTGCGCCTCAGGCAGCTGTTCGACCTGCACACGAACCTCCGCCCGTGCAGGGCCTACGAGGGCAACCCGCTGAACTTCCGCGGCCCGGAGGCGTCGCCGGTCGAGGGGCCGATCGACATCGTGGTCTTCCGCGAGAACACCGAGGGCATGTACGGCGGCATCGAGTTCCACCCCGTGCCGCAATCCGTGTACGACGCCCTCTGCCTCAACCCCAAGATGAAGCCGTGGAAAGACAAGGGCCTCGAAAACATCGCCCTCTCCACCCGCATCGTCAGCATCCAGGGCTGCACCAGCATCTGCCGCCAGGCCTTTGAGTACGCCAAGGCCACCGGCCGCAAGCGCGTCACCCTTGTCGAAAAGCCCAACGTCCTCCGCGAAACCGGCGGCATGATGACCCGCGTCTTCCGCAAGATGGCCGAAGACTACAAGCAATTCGGTATCTGGGCCGACGAAGCCAACATCGACGCCATCTGCATGTGGATGTTCAAGAACCCCCAGGACTACCAGGTCCTCGTCGCCGAGAACATGTTCGGCGACATCGTCAGCGACCTCTGCGCCGGCCTCGTCGGCGGCCTGGGCTTCGCCCCCAGCGCCAACATGGGCGACAAATACGCCGTCTTCGAGCCAACCCACGGCAGCGCCCCCAAGTACGCCGGCCAGTACAAGGTCAACCCCATCGCCATGCTCCTCACCGTCAAGATGATGTTCGACTGGCTCGGCTCTGGACACGCCGGCGGCGGCGCGAAAGAGAAAGACATGGCCGCACGCCTCGAAGCCGCCATCGCCCGCGTCATCAAAGAGGGAAAGGTCCGCACCTACGACATGGGCGGCAAGAACACCACGCTCGAAGTGGCGAAAGAGATCGCAAAGTACGCGGGGTAGGAGGAGCTCAATGAGAAACTACCACAAGGTCAAACTCGGGTCAGGCGGAGAGTACTTTGCTGAGTGCCTCCAAGGTGGCTTCGTCGGCACCGACTTCGAAATCACCGAAGACCTCACTGGCCGCCTCTACTCCACATGCAGCGAGTTCAATCGAGAGTTTGTCCCCATTCAACAGGGTCTCAATCCTGGCAAAACAAAGGCGAGCGCCGTATCTGACATGTCAAAGCTGTGGACCGTCTCCAAGGGCATCCTCGTAGGCGACTTGGTCATTAGTCCAGACGGCGCTGGTGGCTACCGCGCTGCGGAAGTCATTGGAGAGTACTACTACGTCCCAGGAGGCAATCTGCCGCATCGGCGGCGCGTCCGGTGGCATCACAGGAGTTTCGCCGAGCAGGAACTAAGCGCCACCTTGCGAGCCTCTATTCTCTCTTCAGGAACAACGTCATCGCTGAATGCCTACGCGAAAGAACTCGATATCCTCCTGGGTTCCTCCACGCTACCAACTGATTCTCAACGCACCCCTTGCTCGACCAACGAGGCCTTCGACGCCATGGAATCAGCGGACCCCGAAGCCTTCGCGCTTGAAAAGCACCTCGAGAATTTCCTGGTAAAGAACTGGGCCCAGACCGAGCTTGGCAAGGAGTACGATATTTTTCGAGATGGCACTGAGTCCTTTGGTCAACAATTTCCTACAGACACCGGTGCTATCGATATTCTCGCGATCAGCAAGGACAAGAAACGACTGCTCGTTGTAGAACTGAAAAAGGGTAGGGCAAACGACAAAGTAGTCGTTCAGGTGCTTCGCTATATGGGCTTTGTGAAGCAGGAGCTGGCGGAGCAAGATCAAGAGGTACGCGGCGTTATCATCGCACTCGAAGACGATCTCCGCCTGCGTCGTGCTCTCGCCGTCGCGCCTGGGATTGAGTTCTTTCGCTACCAGGTCAGCTTCAAGCTCCACAAGGCATAGTCGCCATTCCACGGAAGACGGATGATTGGAAGTCGCCATGCCTGCAGCATTCGATTTCATGGCCCCCTCCGTCTCCCTCCATCTCCGCATCCGCCTCGCCCCGGGGCGTCGCGACGACTTCTTTGCCTTCCTCCGCGAGGCCATCCCCTTCTACGAAAGCCCCGGCGGCATCCGCATCGAGCTTCTCGCCAACTCCGCCGACGACCACCGCTTCATCGAGGTCGTCCACTACGCCACCGAACGCGCCTACGAGCTCGACCAGAAGCGCGTCAGCGACGACCCCACCATGAAGCAGTTCCTCGCGCGATGGCGATCCTTCCTCGCCGAGCCGCCGATCGTCGAGACCTATCGACGCCACACGACGTGATCCACACGCCCTTCTGCTGTGACCGTACATGCGCTCCCGCTGTCGCTTCTTACCTTTGTCCGCCACTTCTCGCCCGGTCTCGCTTCCTCTCCTCCCCTCTTCTCTGCGTACCTCTGATCCCTCTGCGTTTCTGCCTTCTACTCTCCTTCCTTTCTCATCTCTCTCTGCGCTCTCCGCGCCCTCCGCGTTGAAATCTCTTCTCTTTTCTTCGCCCCCGACATACCCTGCCTTTCCAAACCCTTCGAGGATTCATTCATGTCCAGCCCCGCCGCACCAGCCAAAAAATACATCTCCCACTCCCTCGCCGAATGGGCCACCTCGCTCCGCTACGAGCAGCTCTCCCCCGCCGCCATCGAGAAGGCCAAGCTTTTCTGGTTCGATTCGCTCGGCTGCGCCCTGGGCGGCTCGCAACAGGAAGACGCCCACATCCTCCTGGCCCACTACAAGGACATGACGGGCACCGGCGCTTCCGGCCCCTGCACCTGCTTCGTCTCCGGCTTCAAGACCAACCCCGTCGACGCCGCCTTCCTCAACTGCCACATGATCCGCGCGATGGACTACAACGACATCTACTGGAAGGCCGACCCCTGCCATCCCTCCGACATCCTCGGCGGCCCGCTCGCCCTCTGCGAGATGCTCGGCCTCTCCGGCAAGGACCTCATCCTCGCCAGCGTCATCGCCTATGAAGTCGAGCAGCGCCTCTGCGAGTTCGGAATCCCCGGCGTGCGCGAGTATGGCTGGCACCACGCCACCCTCACCTGCTTCGCCTCCCCCATCGCCGCCGGCCGCGTTCTCAACCTCAGCGTCGATCAGATGGTCCAGGCGATCGGCATCAGCGCCGCGCGCACCTTCTCGCCCGGCGCCGTCACCGCCGGCAAGCTCACCAACATGAAGAACACCGTCGACCCCTGGGCCACACGCATGGGCGTCGAATCCGCCCTCCTCGCCAAACGCGGCTATTCAGGCCCGGAGCACATCTTCGACGGCAAGGAAGGCCTCTACGCCGTCTTCGGCCACGTGCAATACAAGGGCTCGCCCGCCAAATTCGACACCAACATGCTCCTCGACAAGCTCCCTCGCGGCACCAGCGATCACTACCGCATCCAGGACTGCGGCATGAAGTCCTTCCCCATCGAAGCACTCTCCCACGCGCCACTCACCGCCATGATGAAGTGCGTCAAGGACAACGCGATCAAGCCCGCCGACGTCGCCGAGATCAAGGTCGAAGTCATCGCCCGCGCCGCCGACATCCTGGGCGATCCTCACAAGTACCGCCCCGACTCCAAGGAAACCGCCGACCACTCGCTCCCTTACTGCATGGCCGTGGGCCTCGTCGACGGCATGGTCACGCCGCTCCAGTTCAAGGAATCGCGCGTCCTCGACAAGTCACTCATCCCCGTGATGGACAAGGTGAAGGTCGTCGCCAACGACGAGTTCGAGGCCCTCTTCCCGAAGTTCCAGCCCTCGCGCGTCACCATCACGACCACGTCGGGCAAGTCCTTCGCCACTCGCGTCGACGTCCCCAAGGGCGACCCGCGCGACCCCATGACCGCCGACGAGATCGGCGTGAAGTTCCACGCCCTGGGCGACGAAGTCATCGGCCGCGCCAAGTGCGACGCGCTCGCCAAGGCCGTCATGTCGCTGGAAACCTACGCGGACGTCCGCGACTTCACGAAACTCGCCGTCAAGTAGCGTGCGATCTTGCCCCCGTGCCGTCGATGTCGTCTTCGACATCGGTGCTTCTCAACGCTCGCTCGACCCCGCCAGTCTCGCCGCGCCGCGGGCCGCGTGCAGCAGGTCATCGCCCGCGTGCAACTCCCAGCCCAGGCGCGCCAGCGACGTGAGTTCGTCGTTTACGCGCTCGCGGATATCCGGCACGAGCCGTTTCATCGCCACGCCGATCCCTCCGAGCAGCGCGACATGCTCCGGGCGATAGATCGCGTGAACGATCCTGATCGCGCGCACCAGCGCCCGCACCGGTGGGTGATCGATCGTAAACATCGAGAGCACATGCTCGACGTGCCGCCCGTACGCGCGGATGATCGCGGGCAGCCCGATGTAGCCCTCCAGCCCGCCGCGCCCGCCGTCCGGCCCGAGCGGAACGCTCGAGAAACCAGGGCCCAGATGCTCGCCCACGTCGATCTGCCCCAGGTGCCCCGGTGATCGCCCCGACACCAGCAGCGGCACGCCGCCATCCAGCACCGCCGCCCCGACGCCCGTTCCGATCGAGATCGCGACCACGCGCCCGCTCAGCCCTCGCGACATCGCAAAGTCGTACGCCGCGGCGTGCGCATCCGTGAACACACCGATCGACCCCGCGCTCGCGCCGGTCATCGCTGCCAGCTCATCGCGCAGCGCCAAGGCGCACAGCCCCGTCAGGTTCACCGACTTCACGATGCGCCCGTGCTCCTGGTCGTAGATGCCCGGCGCGCACACGCCGAGCGCCACCGGCACGCCGTCGCCGATCATCTTGACAACGCCCGCGATCGCGCCCCGGATCGCGTCGGGCTCCGGGTTCTCGTAGCGATCGCTCTGCGCCGTCGCCGCGACCACGCCGTCGCGCAGCCGCGCGCCCTTGACCGACGACCCGCCGATGTCGATGCCGAGCCAGTCCATCGTCTACTCCGGCTTGTTCTCGTTCAGCTCTTGCCCCTTGCCGTCCATCGCCGCCAGCGCCCGCTTGACGAAGAACAATCGCGTCTTTCGCTCCTCCGCCGCGTCGAAGGCCTTGTTCTGGTTCGGGTCCGCGCTCTCGAACAGCGACGAATACGCGAAGATCGCGACGCTGGGCGGCGTGCCGACCAGCTCGCGCGTGATCCCGATCTGCGAGGGCGTCATCGCGGGCTTAATGAGATAGACCCCCAGCCCCGGCGCGAGCCTGGCCTTGGGCGTCGCCGCCCGCCACGCCTTCAGGTCCGAAGTGAACTGCTCGTCCTTGTCCGTGTAGATCATGGGCATGCCAACGTCCAGCACCTTGTCGTTGAGCCACGCGGGCGAGTCCTGCAGGAACGTGTCGCGCGCCAGATCGGGCCTTCGCCAGATGGCGGCCGAGTAGACCACGCCCTCGCGCGCCCCCACCGCTTCCTTCCTGATGCGCACGACCAGGTCGGTGATGCGCTGTCGCACGTAGGCCTTGAGGGCCGCCTTGTCCTCCGGCGTTGAGATTCCCTCGCGCCCGGTCGCCTGCTTGAAGAGCAGCTGTGATTTTTCGTCGGCCGGGTACACGTCGTCCTTGCCCATGAGCTCGCTGACGAAGCGCACATAGTCCATGTGCAGGCCGTCGACGTCGTAGCGCGTCACGATGTCCTTGAAAACTCCCACGAGGTAGTCGTGCACCTCGGGGAGGATCGGGTTCACGATGACGTAGTGGTCGTTGAGCGGCTGCACCTCGCCCCGCTGGTTGACGAGCCGCCACTCCGGGTGCGTGTAGATCAGGTGCTTCTGGTTCGTGGGCGGGACCTTGCCCTTCCACATCGGCATGACGTTGACCCATGCGTGCAGGCGCAGGCCGTCGGCGTGCGCGAGCTCGACCGCGACCGCGAGCGGGTCGAAGCCAGGTGTGGTCGCGCCGTCGGGCGCGCCCTTCAGGATTTCATCGCCCCAGGGCTCGATCGAACTCTGGTAGTAGGCGTCGGCCTGGCCGCGGACCTGCCAGACGACGTCGGTGAATCCCGCGGCCGCGGCGCGCTCCATCACGTCGCGCACATCGGACGCCGTTCGATAGTCCCAGCGCGTGACCCACAGGCCGACGAACTTGTCCTCGGCCCCCGCGCGCGCCGGCGCGACGAACAAGCTGATCGCGAGCAGCGCGATCGCGACCAGCAGCGATCGCCACGGCGTCGTTCCCGCCCGAACCACACCGATTTCCGCAATTCTCAGGGTCGTCATCCGGTCCTCGCTTTCCGATCTTGCCCGCCCGCTCGCCGCCGCGGCTCCAAAGAGGCTAGCCTGTATCGACGCCCGGGCTCGGGCGGCTTCGAAAGGAACTCCCATGCATCCCCGCCTCGGCGCGTGCTCATGGTCCCTCAAGTGCAAATCCCCGGTCGACCTGGCCCGGGCCCTGGGCGAAGTCGGCGTGTCGTGCGTGCAGCTGGCGCTGGAGCCCCTGCGCTCCGGCGCGTGGCCCATCGAAGAAACCACCACCTCGCTCCGGCGCGCCAACATCAAGATCGCCAGCGGCATGATCGGCACCAAGGGCGAGGACTACTCGACGCTGCAATCGATCCGCGAGACCGGCGGCGTGCGCAGCGACGCGCACTGGCTGTGGAACCTGACGATGGCGGAGGAATCGGCCGCCATCGCCAAGAAGATCGGCGTGAAACTCGTCACCTTCCACGCCGGGTTCCTGCCCGAGCGCAAGGGCGACAGCCTGCGGCGGAAGATGCTGGGGCGGATCGCGCAGATCGCCGATCGCTTCGCGGCCCAGGGCGTCAAGCTCGGGCTGGAGACCGGGCAGGAAACCGCGGACACCCTGCTCGAAGTGCTCAAGGAACTCGCGCACCCCAACGTCGGCGTGAACTTCGACCCCGCCAACATGATCCTGTATGACATGGGCGACCCGGTGGCGGCGCTCGACACGCTGGCGCCGCATGTCGTGCAGGTCCACATCAAGGACGCGCTGCTCACCGAGAACCCGGGCACCTGGGGGAGCGAGGTCGTGGTGGGCACGGGCGACGTGGATTGGCCGGGCTTCTTCGACGTCGTGCGCGAGCACGGGCTGGCGTGCAACTTCATGATCGAGCGCGAGGCGGGCGAATCGCGCGTCGCGGACATGATCGCGGCGCGGACGCTGGTCGGGCCGCTGATCGAAAAGCTGAAGTGACGGACGCTCGCGTGGTGTGGTGCGCATGGGGTCCTCCAAGTTGTCCCTCCACAGAGGGGCGGACGGACACTTTGGTGCGCACGGAGGTGGTGATAAGCGATCACTAACCACGAGGTGCGGACGGCGAGGATGTGGCGGAAATACAGGCCGTGGAGGGAATTGCGCGCCCGGGGAACGTGCGCGAAGATTTTTTTCGGGAATCTGGAAAACGGCCAAAAAGACGGACACTTTGGTGCGCACGAAGGCGGTGATAAGCGGGCACTAACCGGGGAGAGCGGGAGTCGGAAATGGGGAGTCGGAAATGGGGAGTGGGGAGTGGGGAGTGGGGAGTGGTGGAAGAGAAGAGGGAACTCGAAGGGCTCGAAGAACGTGAGGAGAGCCGGGAGAGAACTCGGGGGAATCGGCGGGGAGGGGAGACAGTCAGAGAAAAGAAGAGGTCAACACGGAGGCATAGAACAGACGAGGAGCGCAGAGTCGAAGTGAAGAGAAGGCATGTACATGGGGAGAAAGAGATAAATGCGCCCTCCCTCACGGTCGGGCGGCTGATGAAGAGTCGAAGAAGTCGCAGAACGCGGTCGCGCGGATTAGCGGTAACGGCGAGCGAGAAGTCCGATGGCCGCGAGACTGGTCAGACTGAGTACGCCCGGGGCGGGAACGGATGCAATGCGAACGCCGATCCACGGGATTTGGTTGGTTGGCCCCTCAGACCCGACGCCGTCAACGCGGTCGAGCAATGCAATCGAGGCATTGCCAGCCGGCGCGCCGTCGTAATAC
>JABWBC010000156.1 GCA_013360695.1 Phycisphaerales bacterium | reverse complement strand
AGCCTGGCGTCGCGAGCGGCGTGGTCCAGCGAGACAAGCTCGCCGAAGATGTGCTCGGCGCGTCGCGCCACGCCGTGCGCGGTCATGACGCGTCCGCCCCGCCCGCCAGCTCGCGGTGCAGCCACGCCCGGCAGTAGGCCCATTCGGCCTTGATGGTCGCGGGCGAGAGATTCATCGCGCCGGCGGTGTCGTCGATCGACAGCCCGCCGAAGAAGCGCAGCATCACCAGCTCGGCCTTGCGCGGGTCGTAGCCCCGGAGCTTCTCGAGAGCCTGGTCGAGCGCGAGCATCTGCTCGGGGTCGGGCTCGCTGGCGAGCATGTCGTCGTGAAGCTCCACACGCGGGCGACCCCCGCCGTGACGCAGGCGCTGGCGATGGCGGGCACGATCCACAAGAATCCGGCGCATGGCGACGGCGGCGGCGGCGAAGAACTGCCCGCGGCTGCCCCACGTCAGGGCCTGGCCGTCGGGGCCCAGGAGCTTGAGATAGGCGTCGTGGACCAGCGCGGTCGGCTGGAGTGTCAGCCCGGCGCGTTCGCCGGCAAGGCGAAGGGCGGCCAGACGCCGGAGCTCGTCATACACGAGCGGAAGAAGTTCGGAGGCGGCACGGGAATCACCGCCCGCGGCCGCCCCGAGCAAGACCGTGACGTTCCCGACGGGAATCGACCCTTGGGATGGGATTTCGTCCGAATCGTGAGCCACGCGGGCGCTGATTGTCGCATTGGTGGGTGGATGCCGCAAGAGCGAGTACGGGGAGTCCCCCGCGATCGTGGGATATCGGTCCCGAGCATCCGCAACCAGCGTACGACGACACGCACGAACGCCGCCGGCCGGGTGAAGAGAGGAGAGCACCCGGCCGGTGCTCGTGCGCGCGTACGGGGTCAATTCATCGAAATATCCGGATTGTGAGCGCTTTCGGTCCTGGGGGATTTTCTCGGGGCGGGTTAGCCGCGGCCCGCCGGCGCGTCGCACTGTCCGGGGAACACCCCTCTCCGCGGCCCGCGCGCACGGCGGCGGACGACGGGGCCCACGCACACGCACACACCTCTGCACACGGAGACATGAACATGAATCGCACGATCAAATTGGCTCTTTCCGCTTCGATGCTGGTCGCGGTCGCCGGGACCGCCTTCGGCCAGGCCGACAAGTACAACATCGACTTCAACAAGACCAGCGGCAACGGCGCGGGTGTTCCCGCCAACACCTACGGCGGGGCGGCGAACCAGCCCGGCTTCTGGAACTCGATCACCAGCGCCAGCGCGGGCACGACCCAGCTCAAGAATCTCGACGGAAGCAACTCGTTCGTCACCCTGACGCGCGATGTCGTGCAGCCGTTCCTCGACGCCAACGACGGCGCCTACACCGGCGAGGCCGCAACGCTGATGGAGGACTACCAGGGCGCCAGCGGCGTGGCGCAGATGCAGTACACGCTCAACGACATGCCCTCGGGGCTGTACGCGGTATACGTGTACGCCAAGCGCCCCGGGAGCACCCAGACCTGCACCGTCACGGTGACCGGGAGCACCAGCCTGGCGCAGTCGGTCGGCGGCGCGGTCGACGGCCTCTCCAACGACATGGTCCCGGGCGTGGCCTGCTCGATCCATGTGATCGACCTCAACAGCAACGGCCCGATCCAGATCAAGATCAACAACGACGCGGGCGGCTGGGCCACCTGCGCCGGCATCCAGGTCAAGAAGATCACCAACGTCTTCAACGGGATGCGCTTCTACGTCGACGCCAGCGCCCCGGACCTCAACGTGCAGGACGGCACCAGCTGGGCCACCGCGTTCAAGGACCTCAACCCCATCCTCAAGCACGCGGCCCTGATCGGCGGCTTCGACGTCGAGATCTGGACCGCCAACGGCATCTACAGGCCCACCACCGGAACCTCGCGCACCGAGACCTTCAAGGTCCCCAACGGCATCGAGCTGCACGGCGGCTTCTCCGGGAGCGAGACCTCGCTCTCCCAACGCGTCTGGCAGCTCTTCTTCACCTACATGGCCGGCTCGATCGGCGGCTCCGCCGACACCGACAACTCCTACCACGTCGTCACCATCGATGAGGTCGGCTCCGGCACCGACGTCTCCGGCTGGTTCATCGCCCGCGGCTACGCCAACGGGTCGGGCACCAACGCCAAGGGCGGCGGCCTCTACATCACCGACTCCAGCGTCGACCTCCGCGACTGCCGCGTCCTGCTCAACCACGCTTCCAGCGACGGCGGCGGGATGTACATCAGCGGCTTCAACGCGACCTTCAGCGAGGCCCCCCTCCTGTCCAACATCAACTTCATCAGCAACAGCACCGATTCGACCGGCGGCGCGATCTACGCCACCAACGCCTCCAACCTCCGCATCGCCAACGGCGACTTCCGCGGGAACCAGGCCGACGGCCAGGGCGGCGCGATCAAGATCGTCACCACCACCGGCGCGACGATCGCCAACAGCCTCTTCACCGGCAACACCGCGTCGTTCGACAACGGCGGCGCGCTCTACATCACCGGCTCCGACGCCCAGGACGTGACGCTCGTCAACTGCACCGTCGTCGGAAACACCGCCGGGCAGGTCGCCGGCGGGCTCTACACCAACAACGGCGCCGACGCCCTGGTCAACAACTGCATCTTCTGGCACAACGACGACCAGTTCAGCGGGACCGCCTCCGCCAAGCAGTTCGGCGGCAACGGCGGCGTGGGCTCCACCATCGTCCCCTCCTTCACCACCATCGAGGGCGTGTCGGCCAACCCGATCTTCATGGACGCCGACGGCCCGGACAATCTCTTCGGCACCACCGACGACAACTGCCGCGTCGCCATGTGGTCGCCCGTCATCGACGCCGGCTCCAGCAGCCTCATGATCAACGACTACACCGACGCCGACAACGACGGGAACAAGTCCGAGAAGACGCCGATCGATCTCGACCGCAACCCGCGCCAGGCCGACGTGGAGAGCGTCGCCAACACCGGCGTCGGCACGCCCCCCATCGACCGCGGGTGCTACGAGGTCGTGCCCCCGTGCCCGGCGGACCTCAACCAGGACGGCTTCGTCAACGGCGACGACTACGACATGTTCGCGTCCGCCTTCGAGAGCGGGGACCCCGACGCCGACTTCAACCAGGACAGCTTCATCAACGGCGATGACTACGACGCTTTCGCCTCGCACTTCGAGGCCGGCTGCTGAAACCCACCCACGCACACTCGACTCCGTGCGTCAGGAGAGGCGAGCCTTCGGGCTCGCCTTCTCCGTTTTTGGAGGGAGCACGGATGCGCCCGCTCGGCCACGCCGACGCCCCGCGAGGCTCGCGCGCCCGAAAGAAAAAACCCTCGCGGAGCGAGGGTTCAAGGTGGTCGGAGTTTGCGGCGCGATGATGCGCCGGCGATGACTCGGCGCTGATCGCCCGGCGCCGATTACTTCGCGCTGACCGAGAGGTACTTCTCGACGGTCTTGAACTCGGGGGCCAGATCGGGGGTCCACTTCATGGTCCACGAGGCGCCCATCACCGGACGGACGATCTTGCCGCAGCGCTCACGCTTCACCCAGTCGCGGTTGCCGCGGTTGTAGATGACCATGTTCTGGCGGCGGAGACGCTGGGCGCGGCGCAGGCCGCGACGCGAATCAAGATCGCGGCGCATCAGGCGCTCGACCGTGCTGATCGCGCTGGGCGTGCGCGGGGCCTTGCTGATGGTGAGGGTGATGGTCTGGCCGGGCTTGAGCGAATCGAACATGGAACCTCCGACGGTCGGCCCGGAAATCCGGGGCCTGAATGCTAGGCGGCAAACCTTCGGTGGCAAGCCGGGGGGCATCGTCCTGTCCCAAACATCGCTCAAACAAACGCTCTCTTGGCGACGATTGAGGCCGACATTGTGCACGGCGAACCTACTGTGGGGCATGAACGACCAAGCCCCGACGAGCAAGTTTGATCCCGGCCTGCCCCATCACGCACGCCCCAAGCTGCGCCCGGTGCGCGGCTTCCCCGCACAGATGGGCGAGCAGATGGTCCTGGGCCTGGCCGACCAGCGCCAGATCTCCGAGCGCGTCGTCTTCATGGCGCCCGCGGTGCAGCTCATCCTTCCCCTCATGGACGGCAACCGCACCGTCGACCAGATCGTGGCCGAGGTCGGGCGCGGGCTGACCCACGAGATGCTCGAAGGCGTGATCGCCCAGCTCGACGACGCGGCGCTCCTCTTCGGGCCGCGCTTTGAGGAACTGCTCGTCAAGGTCCGTAAGGAGTTCGACGGCTCGGCGATCCTTCCCCCCGCGTCGACGGCGGCCTTTGTCGACGCGATCACGGCGCAGGCACTCGGCGAATCCGCGAGCGAAGAAGACAAGGCGGCGGCGGGCCCGGGCAAGCTGCGCGAGGTCATGGACAAGTGGATCGGCGAGGCGCTCAAGGACGCCGACGAGCCGAGCTTCAACGCCCTCCCGCGCGCGGTGGTCGCGCCCCACCTGGATTACAGCCGCGGCTGGCTGAACTACGCCCACGTGTACGGACGCATGCGCGTCGCGGATCGCCCCGATCGCGTGGTCATCCTCGGAACCAACCACTTCGGATTCGGCACGGGCGTGGTGGCGTGCGATAAGGGCTACCAGACGGCCTTGGGCACCTGCGAGGTCGACGCGGAGCTGCTCGAGAAGCTGAAGGCGAATCTCGGCCCGGACCACGCGGCCAAGCTGCTGGCCAATCGCTACGACCACGAGCGCGAGCACTCCATCGAGCTGCACGTCCCGTGGATCCAGCATTGCCTGGGCGCGGGCCCGGACGGCAAGCACTGCAAGGTGCTGGGCGTCCTGGTGCATGATCCCGCGGTCGACAACGGCAACAGCTACGACGGCCAGGGCCTGGCGCTCCAGGCGTTCATCGACGCCATGAAGAAGGCCATCGCGGAGGTCGGCGGGCGCACGCTGATCGTGTCGTCGGCGGACCTCTCGCACGCCGGAGCGGCGTTCGGCGACAAGATCCAGACGCTCGCGGGCGAGGAAAAAGAAGCCGTCGCCTTCCGCAACAAGGTCTTCCAGCACGACCGCGACATGATCGAGTTGGTGCGCGGCAACAAGCCCGACGAGTTGGTGGCGGCGATGTCGTGGCAGCAGAACCCGACGCGCTGGTGCTCCACCGGGAACCTCGTCGCCACGCTAAAGCTCGTCGAGCCGGGCGACATCCAGCTCCTCAACTACACCGCCGCGATGGACCAGCAGGGGTTGGGAATGGTGTCCAGCATGGCGATGGTGATGAACTGATCGGATTGGCCGCCGCGTTGGGCGGCGGTGCGCAACGGGGCTGCATGCCGATCTCCGCACCCGCCATCCTGGGCGCCGCGATGGGCGCGATCGTGCTAATCGCCGGGCTGTGGCTGCTGCGCGAACCCAAGCAAGGCACGGGGCGCGCTCGCCTCTCCGTGCCGACGCGGATGGCCCTGGCGCTCGCGCTCATGGTGCTCGGCTATCACGTCGCGGCCTGGTCGCTGCCCGATTCATGGACGCCGATCAAGCTCCCGATCGAGCGATGGTGGGTCCTGGCGATCGCCGGCGTGCTGATGCTGTCGAGCACCGTGGTGATGGATCGGAGAGATGAAGCGGAGAGACAAAGAGACGAAGAGATGAAGTGAAGAGGGGAGCAAAGCAACGCGACGTCCGACGAGCGCATTTCGGCGTTCGGGACGGCACACGGCGCCTCAGCGTGGCGCGGCGCCCCGGCGCCTTCGGCCCATGTCTCGCGCGGCGCGATCGATGGTCGCGCCCCACCGCGAACGGTCAAAGCCGCCCTACAGCAGCGTCCCGTTCAGGATCACCAGCGCCGCCGTGAAATAGATGACGATGCCCGTCACATCGACCATGGTGGCGACGAAGGGCGTGGAGCTTCCGGCGGGGTCGAGCCCGCACTTCCTCAAGAGGAACGGGAACATCGCGCCCATAATGGAGCCCCACAGCACGATGCCGAAGAGGCTCACCGCGATCGCGACCGCCAGCAGGTAGAAGTGCTGCTGCACGGAGTAGTCGAGAATCTTTGCTCCGTCGGCGCCGATCATGGGCTCGTGCGTGACGGGATCGAGCTTGTCCTGGGTCCACAGGCCCAGCCAGCCCCAGGTCGAGACGCGGACGAAGCCCAGCGCGCCGATGATCCCGCCCAGGATCGCCGCCACCGCCAGCTCGCGCCGGAGGATCCTCCACCAGTCCTTGATCGCGATCTCGCCCGTGCCCATGGCGCGGATCACCAGCGTCGACGACTGCGAGCCCGAGTTGCCGCCCGACGAGATGATCGCCGGGACGAAGGTCGAGAGCACGATGACCTTGCTCATCTCGTCGGCAAAGAACCGCAGCGTGTTGGACGTGAGCAACTCCGAGAAGAACAGGAGGCACAGCCACGGCGCCCGCTTCTGCACCAGCGACGCCACCGACGCCTGCGCGAAGGGCTCCTCCAGCGCCGCCATGCCGCCGACCTTCTGCATGTCCTCCGTGGCTTCTTCCTGGGCCACGTCGGCCACGTCGTCGTGCGTCACAATGCCGATCAGCTTCCCGCGCGAGTCCACCACCGGCAACGCCGTCCGGTCGTAGCGCTGCAGCGTCTGCACCGCCTCGCTCTGGGGCTGGTCGGCCCGCAGCGCCACGAAGTTGCGGTTCATGATGCTCTCGACCGTCTCGTTCGGATCGCCCAGGAGCACCTGTCGCAACCGCAGGTCGTCGACCAAGACTCCCTGGTCGTCCACGACATACACCACGTTGATCGTCTCGGCGTCGCGACCGAACTTCCGCACATGGTCGATCGCGTGCGCGATCGTCCAGTCCGGCTTCACCCGCACATAGTCGGGCGTCATCAGCCTTCCCACCGAGCGCGGCGGGTAGCCCAGGATCGCCTGCGTCACCGCGCGGCTCTCGGGGCTGAGGCGCGCCACCAGCCGCTGCGCCACCTCCTCCGGCAGCTCGTCGAGCAAGCGAACGCGGTCGTCGGGGTTCATCGCCTCCACGACCCGCAGCGACCCCTCGTCGCCCAGCTTCTCGAGCAGAAGCTCCTGCTTCTCCGGCGCCAGATACGCGAACGCCTCCGCCGCGTCGTCTCTCAGAAGAAACCGGAACGCGACCGCGGCGTCGTTGGGCTCCAGCTCCGCGAGGATCTCCGCCACGTCCGCCGTCGGCACGCCGTGCAGCGCGTCCCGCAGCTCCGAGTAGCGGCCGTCGCGCACCAGCTCGACGACCTCGGGGCAGAGAAGTTGCGCGACCGGATGCATGACAAGATCAAAGTCCGCCCGCGCAAGCGGGGCGAGAGCTTTCAAGGAAAATCATGCGGGGCGCGCCCGCCCCCGGACGCGCGAACGCGCCCGTCCTCACAATCCAACCACCGACGCCAGCGACCCGAGCGTGATCGGCTCGTGCGCAAAGAACGGCTCGGCCGCCGCGGTCCCCGCCCGGCTCCCGAAGTACGTCAGCCCCGCCATCACCCGCTCCACCAGCCCCGCGTTCGCCGGGTTGGCCGTGAATTGCGAGTGATACGCCTCTAGGCTGGCGCGCTTCGCCCCCTCAAACCCCGTCACGTCGATGAGAAACGTCGGGTCGGGCACGCGCCGCAGGTGCGAGCAGTAGTAATAGAACAGCCAGCGCGGGTATCGCGCCGGGCCGTCCTGCATCCCGGGCGGCGTGGGCGTCGCCAGCCCCGACAGCTTCGCGTCGAACCGCGCGTCCTCCGCGATCCGCGTCGCCGCCAGGTGGTCCGGGTGCGCGTCCAGCCCGTGCGGCACAAAGCCCACGTCCGCCCGGTGGGCCCGGTACACGCCCGCAACCACATGCCGCGCCTCGATCGTGTGCTGCACGCGCCGGTTGGGCAGGTCGAGCATGATCCGCCGAACCCGCCCGGCACCTTGTGCCGGCGCGAGCGCTTTCAGGGCCGCGTCCGCCTCCCTGATCCGCGTGGGCCGATCGCCAATGGGCGTGGGGCAGCCGTCGGTGAGGTCGCAGATCAGAACATCGTGCCCCTGGGCCGCCAGCTTGGCGATGGTCGCGCCCATGCCGATCTCGGCATCATCCGGATGCGGCGCGATGACGACGATGTTGGCCACTCAATCGTCCTCGCCGCCCGCGATCGTGATAAGCCCCAGCAACGACGGCGTGCCGTCCGCGCCCGGGACCTCGATCTGCGACAGCACGACCTTGTCCGGGCGCTCCATCGAGAAGAACCCGCCACCGCGAAACTCATCGCCGAACTCGTCCGTGAACGAGTACAGGTCCAGCGTCACGGTCTGCCCGACCTCGATCTTGTCGATCATGCGGCTGAAACGCTGGTTCAGCCACATCCGGCACGGACCGAGCGGCCCCGCGGTTGTGTTCGTGAACGTGATCGAGGGCCCCGACCTCAGCACCTGCACGTTCAGAATCTTCGCCTGGCCCGCCGCCTCGCCCGGATACACCGGCGCGTTCTCCGGGATCGGCTTGGGCGCCGACGAGCACGCCGCGACCACCACCGCGCCCGCGCTCGCCACCATCACCAGCACGGCCCGAGACAGCCGTGCCACCAGGGACGTCGAACCGCGCGGGCGTGGAGGGGTCGTGCTCATGCTCCCCTATAGTCCCACGACCGCCGCACACAAGCAAATCAGTCACGCCCCGGCGTGGTGCTTTTCACGACCGCACCTCCATCTCGCGCCCTTTCCCCGCCCCATTCAACCCCGGAAACCGCCCAACGTGTCCGTCGAGCCCCACAGCCAGAACGCCACCGCCCCGACCCCCGCCATCGCGCCCGGGGCCGAGGACATCGACGTTCGCCGCGTCGCCGCCGAACTTGGTTCGCGCGGCATCGACCCGCGCATCCCCGCGCTGGTCCCCGGCTTTGACGCTCCCTTCTTCCAGGCGGGCCTCGCCGGCTATTCCGACGCCGCCATGCGCATCGTCGCACGCCGCCAGGGCTGCCCCTTCTGCGTCACCGAAGCGCTCCTCGATCGCACGCTCCTCGCCGGCGGACGCGGCTTCTCCAAGGCCGACCTCGGCGAGCTCCACGACAACATCCCCGGCGGGCGCGAGGACCACCCGCTCGCGGGCCAGATCATGGGCTCGGACCCCAAGGAAATGGCCGCCGCCGCCCTGAAGATGATCGAGCAGCGCGCCCGCAACGACCGCGCCTAC
>JABWBC010000155.1 GCA_013360695.1 Phycisphaerales bacterium | reverse complement strand
CTCCATGCAGTCCGTCCTCGACGCCGTCACACCCACCCACGCCGCCAACTGCTACCGCCACTGCGGCTACTCGCTACGTCTGGAGTAAGACTGCTCTAGTCCCCGCTTATCACCGCCTTCGTGCGCACCAAAGTGTCCGTCTTTTTGCCCTCTTTCCAGATTCCCGAAAAAAATCTTCGCGCGATTTCTCCCCGCGCGCAACCTCTTCCGCGGCCTGCATTTCCGCCTTTCCCTAATGCCCAGTGCCAAGTGGTTAGTGCCTACTTACCACCGCGTCTGTGCGCACCAATGTGTCCGTCCGCCCCCTGGGTGGAGAGCGCGTGCGTGAACCCCGCGCCCTCACCGAGGCCAACCGGCGGCCCATCACCCGCCGCGCAGCCTCGGCGTCTTTGACAAGTGAATACACCGGCAGGGACCGGGCTCCGGGGGGTGTGGCCAACCTGTTGGCCGCGCGCCGTGCGCTGCGCGGAACGCCCGTCGCTGCCTTCTCTTCATCTGGCCATTTGGCGATTTGGCCATTTGGCGATTTGGCCATTCGGCGATTTGGCCATTTGGCGATTTGGCCATTTGGCGATTTGGCGATTTCCTTCGCCTCGCTCTCACCCCGCGCTCTGGGCCTTCACCTTCGCGATCGCGTCGATCACCGCCGCATGGATCGCCCGCTCGCAGCACACGATGCCCGCGTTCTTCTCCAGCCCGCGCCCGTGCCCGAACTCCAGCGGCTTGCCATGCACGTCGCTCACCACGCACCCGCTCTCGCTGGCGACCAGCGATCCCGCCGCGTGATCCCAGATCCGCTCGACGTACCCCTTCTTCGTCGGCAGGCGCAGGTACAGATCGCCCTGCCCGCGCGCGACGACCGCGTACTTGCACTGGCTATCCACCTGCACGAGTTCAAACTTCGGGCTCACGATCGCCGCCACCTGATCGGTGGCGGAGATGTTCGAGTGCGCCTTCTCAACCGACGCCGTCACGCGCAAGGGCGCGCCGGGCTGCCTGGCGACGCGCGCGATCGTGCGGGGCTTGGAGCCGAGCATCGCTTCGCTCTCGTACACGCCCCCGCCGCGCACGCACGAATACACCGTGCCCGTCGGATCGGGCGTGCCCAGCGGCTTCTCGAAACTCGCGGGCAGGTTCGGGCAGCCCATCGCGCCGATCACCGGCTCGCCATGCTCCACATACGCCAGCGCGACGGCGTACTGCTCACCGCGCAGGAAGCCCTTGGTGCCATCGACCGGATCGAGCGTCCAGAATCCCTGCGCGGTCGGCTCGCCGTGCCCGCGCTCCAGCGCCGCGATGAACTTGTCGCGCGTCACGTCCGGCCACACCACGCGTGCCGCGTCGAGAGCGGCCGAGAGCTGCGCGTCGTTGGCGGCGTCCTTCAGGAAATCGCTCGACTCCTCCCCCACCAGCACGAACGAACCGAGCCGCTGGGCCAGCACGTGCGCGACGACCGCCTGGGCGGCAAAGTCCGCCACGGTCACCGGGCTGTTGTCGTCCTTGGTGATCGCACGGACCTCACCGATCCGCGACTGCACGCGACGGCACACCACGCTCGCGTGCAGCACCGCCTCGCGCGCGTACTCGATCCAATCCGCTCGTGCCGACATGTTGAGTGCTCCATGCAGTGAAACAGAGGCATCAGGCATCGGGAGAAGACGACAACACCCGTCGCGAGCGCTCGGGGCTTGCATGGCGCTCGCACCTGAACACCTCGCACCCGATCGCCTTTCCTATTTCCTCGTGCCCGGTGCCCAGTGCCTTACCCCTTCAACACTCCCTTGGCCTTCAGCAGCTCCATGCACGCGGCGACGCACTGGTCAACGCTCATGGTCGCGGGCTTCAGCACCAGTTCGGGGTTCGAGGGCGCTTCGTAGGGATCATCGATGCCCGTGAAGCCCTTGAGCTCGCCGGCGCGGGCTTTCTTGTACAGGCCCTTGGGGTCGCGCTGCTCGCACACGTCGATCGGCGTATCGACGAACACTTCGATGAAGACCATCGCGCCGGTCTTGTCCTTCTCGTGCAGTTCGCGGCAGAGGTCGCGGTCCTTGCGGTACGGGCTGATGAAGCTCGTGAGCGCCACGCACCCCGAATCCGCAAAGAGCTTGGCGACCTCGCCGATGCGCCGGATGTTCTCGGCGCGGTCCTCGGCGCTGAAGCCCAGGTTCTTGTTCAGGCCGAAGCGGATGTTGTCGCCGTCGAGGCGGTAGCAGTTGATGCCGGCGTTGACCAGCGACTGCTCCAGCGCGCTGGCGATGGTCGACTTGCCGGAGGCCGAGAGGCCCGTGAACCACATGGTGCAGCCGACCGCGTTGAGCGCCTTCCAGCGTTCGGCCCGCGTGAAGTTCCCCTCGTGCCAGTGAATGTTCGTCGCCTTCTGAACCGCCACGTTGACCTCCGTCTTCCCCGCCTTGGGCGAAAAATCGCCCGAACCGGGCGAGTTCCAATCGTGCCCGTCCGGTCCCGGCGAATCAAGCGGATCGGCCCTGATCCCGCCCGGATCGCGCTATCCTTCGGGCTCATTTCGACCCGCACCTCCCGCTTTCCTGGAGACCGCACCGTGTCTGGATTGATCTCATACCACGGCGGCACGCCCGTCGACCGCGTCGTCACCGGCCCCCGCGCCGCCGAACTGGCAAAAGAGGCCGCCTCGCTCCCCTCCATCAAGCTCACGCCCAAGCAGTCGTGCGACCTCGAGCTGATCGGCATCGGCGGCTTTGCACCCCTCACGGGCTTCATGGGCAAGGCCGACTTTGAGAGCGTGTGCAAGAACATGACGCTCGCCAATGGCACGGTGTGGTCCATCCCGATCCTGCTCTCGCTCGCCAAGGGCGCCGAGCCCAAGGTCGGCCAGAAGGTCGCGCTGGTCGCGCCGAACGGCACGCTCCAGGGCGTCATGAGCGTCACCGAGATCTTCGAGCACGACAAGAAGCTCGAGATTCCCAACGTCTTCCGCACCGAGGACGCCGCCCACCCGGGCGTGGCGCAGGTGCAGGCCGAGGGCGACGTGTGCGTCGCCGGCCCGGTCGACGTGCTCTCGGTGTGCGTCGATCCCAGCGGGCCCGAGGCGTTCCTTGACAAGCGGCTCACGCCCGCCCAGACCCGCGCCGAGTTCGCCAAGCGGAACTGGTCGCGCATCGTCGCGTTCCAGACCCGCAACCCGATCCACCGCGCCCACGAGTACGTGTGCAAGTGCGCCCAGGAGATCTGCGACGGCCTGCTCATCCACCCGCTGGTGGGCGAGACCAAGAAGGGCGACATCACCGCCGCCGCCCGCATGAAGGCCATCGACGCGCTGGTCGCCAAGTACTTCAGCCCGACGGCGACGATGGTGAGCGTGCTCCCGGCCGCGATGCGGTACGCGGGCCCGCGCGAGGCGATCCACCACGCGATCATGCGGAAGAACTACGGGTGCTCGCACTTCATCGTCGGTCGCGACCACGCGGGCGTGGGCAACTACTACGGCACGTACGACGCCCAGAAGATCTTCGATCAGATCGACCTCAAGAACCTGGGCATCCAGCCGCTGATGTTCGAGCACACCGGCTACAGCAAGTCCTACGGCGGGATGGTGTCGCAGAAGTCGTACCCCAAGATCGAGGGCGACATCATCAACCTTTCGGGCACCGCGGTGCGCGACCTCCTGCTCAAGGGCGAACGCCCGCCGGTGGAGTTCACGAGGCCCGAGGTGGCGGACGTGCTCATCGAGGCCGGCCGCCAGGGCACGCTGTTCGTCTAAATTACCGAACGCACTCCTGACGAACTGCCTCGAATGACAAGAGTCCGATGTGTTTGGCCCCTCGGGCAGGTCCGGAGGGCCGGTTTGGCGAATTGAACTCCGGCGATTTGGCGATTTCTGGACGCCCGCCTACCATCCCCACCCCGATCGCGGCGTCGCCGCTCGGAGTTTCGGAGCTTTTCCCATGTACGCGATTATCCACGAGTCCGGCGGTCAGCGCAAGGTCGCCCAGGGCGACGAGATCCTCGTCGACCTCATCGACGCCGGTGAGTCCAAGGCGGGCCAGAAGGTCACGTTCGACAAGGTGCTCGTCGTCGGCAGCGTCGGCGGCGATGCCAAGCTCGGACAGCCGTTCGTCGCGGGCGCGTCCGTCACGGGCGAGGTCCTCTCGCCGGTCGTGTTGGGCGACAAGATCGACGTGTGGAAGTTCCGGGAGAAGAAGGCCTGGCAGCGGAAGAACGGCCACCGCCAGCGCTACACGCTGGTCAAGGTGACCAACATCAAGGGTTGAGAATCAAGGGCTGAATCAGTCTCTCGCGGCGGTGGGCTGAGCCCCCGTCAATGTTCGCCCGACGCCGCGGACGAGATTGAACGAGTCGGAATGACCCGGGTTTCGGCCCGGGTTTTTTCATGGCTTTGCTATCCTGCTTTCTGGCCACCCGAAGGGCGCGCATTCGCCCATCACCACGAGCGACGAGGAGAATATGCGAAACACGAGGCTTTGGGCCGTTGCGATTTCCTCGCTGGTTGCATCGGCGTCAATTGCGATGGCGCACGAGTTCTGGATTCAGCCCGTGTCGTTCCGCCCGGAGTTGAACTCTGAAGTCGGCGTGCGCCTCATGGTCGGGGACGGTTTCCCCGGCGAGGCACGCGCGCGCGATTCCAAGAAGTTTGAGAGGCTGGACGTGCTCGGGCCGAGCAGCGAAGGCAAGGCGGTCGCGATCGACGGGAAGGACGGGGACGAGCCGGTGGGCGTGATCAAGCTGGCGCGACCAGGCGTGCATGCGATCGCGTATCGCGGCCGAGAAACCACGATCGAGCTCGAGGCCCAGAAATTCGAGGACTATCTGCGAGAGGAGGGGCTGGACGCGATCATCCAGAAGCGTGCGGAACTGGGCGAATCAAAGGCCGCGGGGCGCGAGGGCTATTCGCGCTGCGCGAAGTCGCTTGTAACGGCCGGGGGCGAATCATCTGGAGCATGGAACGCGACCAGCGGGCTGAAGGTGGAAATCGTGCCCACGGCGAACCCGTGCGCGGCTCGCGCGGGCGACTCATTGGGATTCCGACTCATCCGGGACGGCAAGCCTGTCCAGAATGCCAAGCTCACCGCGCTCACGCAGGTGGCGGGGAGCACCGTCAGGATGACCTCACGCACGGATGATCGTGGCGAGGCGAATTTCACGCTGCGATCTCCCGGCCTCTGGGTCATCAACGTGGTTCTCATGGATCGCGTTGATCCTGCTGCGAACCGTTCCGATGTGGATTGGATCAGCATCTGGTCGAGCCTGAGTTTCGAGCTGGCTCCGTCCGAAAGTCCGCCGCGGACCGACAAGCCCGCCGCCGGCACGCCGTGACCGGGGCGTTCGGGGCTTCTTGTAGCATCAGCGAGTGTCAGTGGTGGCTGGTCCTTTTCATCTGACAAACGTCCAACGTTCGCGGTCTTTCTTCACGCCTGGGAAGGCCAGGGCGCGTCCGTGCGAGACGCAGTACACGCCGGGCGAGAGAACGCCGGTGGCGAAGATCGCCTCGGTCAGATTCTGGAGCGCGTCGGAGCGGGTCATCTCGTAGGGCCTGAACGCGCCGGTGAGGACGACGGGGACCGACGGCGTGCCGATCTCGGCGGCGATGCGATCGCCGGTGATCGAAAGGGTGTCCGTGCCGTGGAGAATGACCACGCCGTGGATGGGAGAGGTGACGCCGGGCTTGACCGTGCCGCCGCAGGCGCGGACGGCCTCGATGATGCGGGCGCGGTCGTCGTCGGTCATGACGAGGCTGTCCTTGCTCATGAGCTCGATGACGCTGACGCTGGTGTCCTCGAGGCGGAGGCGCTTGAGCATGCGACGAACGATGGATCGCTTATTCTCGAGGCTTCCGGTGGCCTCGTCGTAGGTCTTTTCGATGGTGCCGCCGGTGGTGATGAGCGTGATGTGGCGCATGGGGAAAGGGTACGCGGGGAGTTTGGCAATCTCGCGGGCGTTGTGTTTGGGTAAGGGGGTCTGGTAGCATGAGTACATGGACCAGCGCCCACGATCGTGCGATGGGATGAAGCCCGGGATGTTCGGAAGGTCGCCCGCGTGCAATGGCGATGGCCAATGGGGAATGGGCAAGGGCGGAGGAGCGCGTGCGATCGACTTCTGTCGTGACGCGGCGCGACGGGACATTGCGAAACGCGCGTTCACGTTGATCGAGCTCCTGGTCGTGATCGCGATCATCGCGCTGCTCATCGCGATTCTGTTGCCGGCGCTGGGGCAGGCGCGGGCGGCGGGGAAGCAGACGGTGTGCCTGGCGAACCTGAACCAGCTCGGGCAGTCGCTGGTGCATTACCAAGCGGCGAACAAGGGCTATTTCCCGGGGCATCACACCTGGCAGGGTCCGACGTACATCGTGTGGCCGCCGCGGCTGCGCGTTTACACCAATGGAGTGATGACGGTGTTCAACTGTCCGTCGGTGCTGCCGGAATTTCGGTGGACGACGGCGTACAAGGCGAACATGAAGGCCGAGTACGGGTATGAGGAGGGCGAGAAGCGGCTGAACAGCGTGTCGGGGTTCAGCTATTGCTACAACGACTGGGGCGTGCAGGAGTTCACGGTGCCGCACCTGGGGTTGGGCGGTTGGGTTGGGCACAAGGATTTCGGCGAGGTGAAGGACACGCGGGTGGTGTTCCCGTCGGAGCTGGTGATGCTGGCGGACAGCAAGTCGGACTTCAATTGGGACACGGCGCTGGACCCCAGCGACGCGGCGGACGCGGAGTGGCCGAGCCCGCGCCATTCGGGCGGGTCAAACTTTGTGTGGGGCGATGGGCACGCCAGCGCCAAGAAGCAGCGCGACATGGTGGAGCCGACGCTCGAGGCGCGGCGGAAGTGGAACAACGACGGCAAGCCGCACGAGGAGTATTGGCAATAGAAAGGAGCGCGATCATCAAGCTCTCGATCGCGGCGCTGGCGCTCCTCGGCGCGGGGGTGATCACGTGGCGGTCGCTCGGGCCGTCCGGCAACGGCGACAACGCCGAGAAGTACGACGAGACCCGGACGCGCTGGCTGTGCCTCGAAGCGTCGTGCAAGAAGGAGTTCACGCTCTCGACCGCGGAACTCGGCGCGTTCTATCGCGACCACGAGGACCAGAACCCGGCATGCCCGGCGTGCAAGAAGCAGAACACGGCGCGGGCGTCGCGCTGCGAGTCGTGCAAGAAGTTCTATGTACCGAAGCACGAGCCGCCGCCGCAGGGGCAGAGGCCGAAGCCCCCGTCGTGTCCGAATTGCGGGAAGCCGGTGCGCTGACGCGGGGTGGCGTGTCCAACATCCCATAACTCCCGCGGCACAAACGTCACACGCGGCATGTGTTTCGGTGCTTGGCGGCACGGGCGTCGCCGGCGTTCCATCCGCGCGCCGATCCGGCCGATGTCCTTGACGGATGGGTGCGCACGCGCGCCCCGCCATGGCATCGCTTCAGAGAGAGGCCGGAAACCGTGGACAAATCCAGTCTCATCGGAACGCTGATCGGTGTCTTCTGTCTGGGCTTCGTCGCCTGGCACGGCTCGCACGGGCACCTGGCGATGTTCTACTCGCAGGAGGGCGTGTTCACCGTCATCGGCGGGTCGATCTCGGTTATTTTCATGGCGCTCCCGCTGAGCCGCGTGATGGCGGTGGGCGGCTACATGAAGAAGTTCATGTTCCACAAAGGCAAGGGCCCGATCGAGATCATCCAGGTGATCCAGGCGTTGGCGGAGAAGGCGCGTCGCGACGGCATTCTGGCGCTGGAGTCCGAGACGAGGAAGATCGAGGACCCTTTCCTGGCCGCGGGGCTGAAGATGGCGGTGGACGGCGTGGACCCTTCGAACATCGAGATGACGCTGCGGATGGAAGTGCTGGCGATGCAGGACCGGCACAAGTCGGGCAAGAAGTTCTTTGATCTGGTGAAGGTGTACGGTCCGGCGTGGGGGCTGGTGGGGACGCTGATCGGGCAGATCGGCATGTTCGGGCAGCTCGAGGGCGGTGACATCGGCGCCATGGGCAAGATGCTGGCGCTGGCGGTCGTGGCGACGATGTACGGCACGGTGCTTGCCAACGCGGTGGCGGGTCCGATCGGCGACAAGCTGGCGCTGCGTTCGTCGGAGGAGATTCTGGCGCGCGAGATGATGCTGCAGGGGATCCTCTCGATCCAGGCGGGTGACAACCCGCGTGTCACGCTGGACCGCATGATGTCGTTCATCCCGGCCGTCACCCGCACCAACGTGAAGGTCGCGGCCTGAGCCTGATCCCAACCGAGAGGGCGAGCGATGTCGGACCATGAAGAGGGACATGACGAGAAGGGCCACGGCGGCGGCGGCCACGGCGGCGGCGGACACGGCGGCGGGCACGGCGGCGGGCACGAAGAGCACGAGGGCGTCCCGGAGTGGATGGTCTCGTTCGCGGACAACACCGCGCTCATGATGGGCCTGTTCGTGATCCTGCTCGCCATGAATATGGGGCCCAAGGCGACGAGCGTCATGGGCGGCAACCCGGACGAGAACGGCGCGGGCGAGGCCATGTCGGCGGAGGATCGCATGCTCGACCTGGCGCTGGGCATCCGATCGGCGTTCAACAACCCGGTGAGCATGGACTCCAAGGACCCGCGCGACGCGGTGCTGGTGAAGCGTCTGCGCGAGAAGGCGTTCGGCCCGCTCAAGCAGGAGGGCCCGCCGGGCAACCAGGAGACGGGCCAGGGCCCCACGCAAACCGATGTCTCGAACGTGGCGACGAGCGTGAACTTCGAGGACGGGTCGGCGCAGTTCAACGCGGCGGCGCGGGACGCGGTGATCGACATGGCGACGCGCGCCCGCGACCAGCGCTTCGTGATCGAGGTGCGCGGGCACATCTCCCCCACCGAGCGGATGCGAGCGGGCGGCGATCGCGGCTACAAGCTCGCGTTTGACCGGGCCCAGGCGGTGGCGAACCTGCTGGCGGCCAACGACGTGAAGTGGGAGAACATCCGGCTGGTGGCGTGCGCGGACAATGAAAGGGCCGTGCCGCGGGCCTACACCGAGGCGGACCAGCGGAAGAACCAGCGGGTGGAGATCGTGATCACCAAGCAGCTGGTGGGGCCGGACCCGTTGTCGCGTCCGAGCTCGGGCGGCGCGGGTGCGCCCGCGGGCGAGCATTGATCGGATACGCGTCGGCACGGGCGACGGGCGGCGCACGATCGTGAC
>JABWBC010000154.1 GCA_013360695.1 Phycisphaerales bacterium | reverse complement strand
CGGCCCGGGCATGGGCGGCGGAATCGCCGGACCCGGCATCGAGCCCCAGGGCGGGATGCTCTGATCCAAGCCCCGCCGGTCCGGTTGTAATGACCCATCGGCGTTCAGCACAATGCTCACCACGCACCGACCGCTTCACCCCGGTCGGTGCTTTTCATTTTGGCACGCGCTCGCAGACTCGTCGCACGCCACCGGCGCCATCGACCTCGTGAATCCGCCTCTTCGCTCACGCAATCCTGTTCGGCGGCTCCTTCCCCGCCAAGATCGCCCGCGCATTCTCGCTCACCATCTCCGTCATCAGCAAGCGGTACTTCTCTTCCGCGCTCCCGATGTGAGGCGTGAGCACCGCGCGTTCCGACTCCACGATCGATGGATGCACCCGCGGCTCATCCTCGAACACGTCCAGCCCCGCGCCCCAGATCCGCCGCTCCATGAGCGCCCGCCCCAGCGCCGCCTCGTCGATCACCGGCCCGCGCGCCGTGTTCACGATGATCGCCGTCGACTTCATCAGCGAGATCGCCCGCGCATCGATCAGGTGCCTGGTCTGCGGCGTCAGCGGCGTGTGCACGCTCACCACGTCCGCCCAACCAAGCCCCTCATCGAGTTCCATCCGCGTCGCCGCCAGCGGCGCGAGCTCAAAGTCGACGTGTCGCGAGCGCGCCACGTACCCGATCCGCATCCCCCACCCGATCGATCGCAGCGCCACGCCGTACCCGATCCGCCCCGCGCCCACGATCAGCAGGTTCCGCCCCGTCAGGTCGCGCCCCAGGAACTCGGTAATCCCCAGCGGCCCGCGTGCCGCGTACTCCGCGCCCCGCGCGAACCGATCCGCCTCGATCAACCGCCGCGCGCTCGCCAGGATCAGCGTCCACGCAAGGTCCGCCGTCCCTTCCGTCACCGCGTGCGGCGTGTTCGTCACGATCACGCCACGCTTCGTGCATTCCGCCAGGTCGATGTTGTCGAACCCCACCGCGAAGTTGCACACGCCCCGGAGCGTCGGGCCCGCGGCGTTCAGGAACTCCGCGTCCACCTTGTCAGAGAACATCGTCACCACCACGCTCGCGCCGCGGATGAACTCCAGCAGCGCCCCGCGGCTCAGCTGGTCGCTCGCCCGCACCTTCACCGTCGCGCCCGGCGCTTCCACCGCGCCCGGCACCGCCCGCGTCACCGCGACCACCCCCGCCGATCCGTTTGAGTTCGTGTGCGAGTTCGTCATGGCCAAAGGCTACGTCGCGCCCCATCCGCTTTCCCGCCACTCCGCCGCCGGACCACGCCGGATTCGTCACACCGCATGACCACGCGCCATGGCCGATCGCACCGCCCTTCTTCTTCATTTGGCGATTTGGTGATTTGAACTTTGGCGATTTGAACCCCCGCTTACCCTCCCCCGTGCGCTTCCTCGCCTGGAACATCCTGCACGGCGGCGGGCCCGCCCGCATGCCCGAGATCGCCCACGCCATCGCCGCCCACGCGCCCGATGTCGTTACGCTCTCCGAGGTCCGCCGGACCACCGGCGGCCAGATCGCCGGCGCCCTCGCCGACATCGGCCTCTCGCACTGGTCGTGGACCAATCCCCCCGCGGGCATCAACGGCGTGCTGATCGCCGCCCGCACGCCCTTCGAAACGCTTCGCTTCCCGCCGCCCGTGTCGCAGCGGCTGCTCGCCGCCCGCTTCGCCGCGTTGGACCTCAACCTCATCGCCGCCCACGTGCCACCCGACCCCGGGAGCGAACGCGCCCACGCCTGGAAATCACTGCTGGACTACGCGAAATCCCGCCGGTTCGAGCGCACGCTCGTCCTGGGCGATCTGAACGCGGGACGCGATGGCGATCTGCACGCGCTCAAGCTCGACGGCCAGGAATCGCTCGGGAAACTCTGGACATGGGGCTTCCGCGACCTGTTTCGCAAGGAAAACACCGGCCTGCCGGAGTTCAGCTGGCTCACGCCCGATCGTCAGGGCGGCGGACGAATCGACCACGCGATCGCGTCGGCCTCACTCTCAGCCGTCGCTGCCTCAGTTCGTTACTCCCACGTCGAACGCGACTTACGCATCTCCGACCACTCGATACTCCTGGTCGATCTGGTCGTGTCGAGCACGCGCGACCACGTGCCGGGAAACGCGTCGACCGAGCCGACGCGGGGCGGCGGGACCCTGTTTTCTCCGTGAGAATCCCGCGATTCGGGATGGCGAGCACCGGGAGTTGAACGAGGACGAAACGGGCCGTCGCATCAAAAATGCTAAAAAGTGCTGGAAAATCGCCCGGTTTTTCGATCCATGACTTGCCGATCGCGTTGACGTCGGTTACAAGTTCGTCGGTTGCGGGTTGGAAACTCGCACGAAAACACTGTTACGGAGATCAATCATGGGCAAGAAGAATGGGAAAGCGTCGGGCAAGGCCGCCAAAGCCGCCCCCAAGCCGGCCAAGATCACCGGCTCCGCCAAGGTCCGCACCAAGAGCGAGATCTACAGCACCATCGCCGAGCATGTGGGCGTGCCGCGCAAGCAGATCGCGCAGGCCTTCGACGTGCTGGGCCAACTGATCGCGGCCGATCTCAAGGGCAAGGCCGGCGTCTTCGCCATTCCGGGCCTGATGAAGGTCACGGTCATCCACAAGCCCGCCACCAAGGGCGGCATGCGTCCGAACCCCTTCAAGCCGGGCGAGATGATGGAAGTCAAGCCCAAGCCCGCCCGCAAGGTCGTCAAGGTCCGCCCCCTGCGCGCCCTGAAGGCCATGGTCTGAGTTTCGATTTCAGATCGGGCCTCAGATCGGGATGATCCCGAGTCTCTTCGAAGACTCGATTCTCCATCGAATTCGCAGCAACGCCCGCCAACGCGGGCGTTGTTTTTTTATCGAGCGAGACAGGGATCAGCGAAGCAGGGAACGCGGGCATGTTGGGTTGACGAGCCCCGATCGCCAGCGAGGGGGCGTCGATAGGTCGGCGGTTCGCGCTGAGACATGCTCACCCTTCAACCCTTGCTCCTCAACGGGGCCCCTCAACCACATCTCAGCGATCGGAAATGCCCACCTCCCGAAGTCACAAACGCAGCGATTGACACCCGGCGCCGGAACGGCGATAATTGTCGTAGGTCCGACAAGGGCTCGGACCCGGTCTAAGGCGTCGTGAGACGCTACGCGGAAGTGGTGACGCTTCCGCTGGCCGCCCGGCGACAGGGTGACTTGTCGCGGCTGGAGTTTCATCACGGGCGTGAGCCCGGAGGGTGACATGTCAGACGAAGAATCGATATTTGATCAACTTGTCGAGATTCCTTCTCGGTATGCCAAGCTAACGACAGAGTTGTCCAACCGCTTGGCTGCTGTTGAAGAGCGACTAAACCAACTGCCGTCAAAGGCCGAAGTCACAGTTGCGGCGGTTTTTGATCGTCAGGTCTGGCTTCGTTTTGCTCGCGCAGGAAGAGACCGTTGGTCGATTCTGTACATGGAGGGTGCTCCAGGTGTCCGGGTGAACAAGCTCGACTCGCTCTTGCCCGCTGTTGAATTGCCAGTCAAGCAGAAGATTTTGGCCACGAGAGCCTTACCGCTATTGCTGAAGGAACTGGTAGCCGCGCAAGGCGCCGGAATTGGTGAGGTCGAGGAAGGGCTTCGTCAACTGTCCAAGGTCGAGCGCTCCCTCGGAATGAAGGAGGGACAGTGACATGCACCATCACCAACCTCCTCCCGTCAACCGGCCTTGGGTCCGGGACGTTATCACGCTGACCTGCCCCGTCGCCGGCCTCTGCCTCCTAATCGCAGTTGCATGCGGTGGCTTTCACGAAGTTCCGCACATCGCCTATGCAGGTGTTCCACTGATGTTGGTACCTGTCGCCATGTGCAGCCGTCGGATGGGCGATGTGTTCTGGGGCCGCGCCAAGTTCAGCACCGACGGAGCCGAGATCGAGCACTCCCAATCCACACCAACCTTGGGCGCTGGTTCGCCCGCGCGAGCTCGGACTCGACTCGCGGCACCACAGCGCCCGCGAAAGGGAGGGTAGCTACCGCCCCTTCTTCCACCGCTCCACAAACGCCTCGTACTGCTCCGGCGTGTCGATCCCAGTCGTCGTCACCGGATGCTCCACCACCAGGATCTCCTGCCCGTGCTCCAGCACGCGGAGCTGCTCCAGTGATTCCGCCAGTTCCAAGGGCGTCGGCGTCATCATCACATATCGCTGCAGAAACGCCGCCCGGTACGCGTAGATCCCGATGTGTTTCAGCGCCCGCGGCCCGTGGCTGGTCCTCGGGAACGGGATCGACGCCCGGGAGAAGTACAGCGCGGTGTGGTCGACGCGCCGAACCACTTTGACCACGTTCGGGTTCGCAAACTCCGCGTCGTTCTCGATCGGCGACGCGATCGTGGCAACCGGCGCCCGGGCCACGAGCGCTTCGCGCACCAGCGTGTCGATCACCGACGCCTCGAGCTCCGGCTCGTCGCCCTGCACGTTCACGACCAACGCATCATCGGCGAGCCGCAACAGGCGTGCCGCCTCCGCCAGGCGGCTGCTCCCGTTGGGGTGCGTGGCGCTGGTCATCACCGGCGTCCCGCCGAACGAAATCACCGCGTCGCGCACGCGCGGATCGTCCACCGCCACCACCACATGGTCGAGCGATCCCGCGGCCTTGGCGGCGTCGTGCACGTGCTGGATCAGCGTCCGCCCCGTGCGATCCGCCAGCACCTTCTCCGGAAAGCGCGTCGACCCCAGCCGCGCGGGGATGATCGCGACAACACGGGCGGCGGAGAGATCGGGGAGTGAAGACATGGAATTGGCCGAACCGTATCTGGGTCAGGAGCGGACGCAATCCTCACGCCCGCCGGGCCGAAGCTCCCGCGGCGCGCCTCAACCAGCCTTGATCTTCGCGATCAGCTCCTTGATCGCCACACGCCGGACCCGGATGTCCCGGTAGCTGATCTGCTGCATCGCGATGCTCGACGCGACCTTGTCGGCCTCTTCGGCGACGGCGAGTTCCTTGTCACGCTCCGCCTTGGACTGCAGCGCCGTCATCAGCCCGTAGCGGATGTCGAGCAGAACATCGTTCACCAGGTCTTTGACTTCGAGCGCCGAGCGGAACGTCGCGATGGCCTCGTCCAGCCAGTCCATCTTCGCGAACGCGTTGGCCATGAACGCCAGCGACTCAGCCTTGTTCTTCGCGTCGTGCTGCGACTCCTGGAAGCACGCGATCGATTCGTCGTAGTGCCCCAGCGTGTAGTACCGCTTGCCCAACTCGAACTTCAGCGTCAGGTCCGTCGGGTAGTTCTCGACGCGGACCCGATACTCCTCGAGGTCGGCCTCCGCGAACGACTTTTCCGCCGCGGCGACCTTCGCCTTGAGCGCCTCATCGGCCGGAGCCGCGTCGGACTGCTGGCGCAGCGCGAGCACCCGGCGGCGCTCCTGGCGCATCCTGATCTCACCCCAGGCCTGGCGGAACCGGAACTGCTTGGTCTTTTCGAAGGTGTGCAGGCAGATTTCCATCGCCCGGGCTTCGTCCTCCGGCCGACCGCGCTCGAGCAACCGCTTGATCAGCGTGTTGATCGTCGGCAGGTCGTCGGGGCGTTTGGCGAACTCGTCTTCCGCCGCCGCCAGCAGGCGATCGATCGAGTCCGCGGACTTCACGATGCGGTCGGCCTCGTCGAGCTGGCGCTGCTTCTCCGCGTCGCGGACGTTGGCGCGGAAGCCGCCCGCCTGTCCCGTCTTTTCATAGCCGCCGCGTGACATGGTCATCTGGGCCGCCAGGTTCTTCACCTTGGTGCCCAGGTCGCCGTCGGTCGGGTCGACCTTGTACGCCGCCTCGCCCGCCGCCACCGCCTTCTCATACGCGCCGACCTTCTCAAAGCCCTCCATGAGCTTGAGGAACCAGTCCTTCCGCGGCTTCTTGTCGCGCAGTGCCGCCGGGAACGCCCGATCGCCGATCCAGCCCGTGACCTCGGTGAGCCCCAGCCCAGACGCGGACTCGAACGCCTTCACCGCGTACGCCGCCTCGGAGGGCTTCATGCCCCACTCCAAGAGCGACAACAGGTACTTGTCGACCTCGGTCTTCCCCACGATGGATTTCACGACGTCTTTGGGCGTTCCCTTGCGTCCCTCATCGCTGTCGAGGTAGCGGGCCGCGGTCTTGAAGAACCCGTCGATCCCGGGCATGGAGCTCGGGTCGTGGCGCAGGCCGCTCAGCCACAGCTGCATCGCGTACTCGTTCTGACCGGTTTCGCCAACGGTGCGGGCGCGATCGAAGAACTTGGCCGCCGCCTCGGGAGAGAACGTGAGCTTGGCCTTGTCCTCATTCTGTTTGGACTGCTCGTCGTCGCCAGACTTTTTCCAACTGAAGATCGCCAAGGTCTGCCGTCCTCTTGGTGGGTGGATTGACGTGGCCGGGGGCGCCCCCCGCGCGGCCAGCATTCTACGGGCGAAACCAGCCCCGGGTTGGGATTTCGCCCCGTCCGTTCTACGATCCGCCGATGCCCATTGATCCCGCCAGTTTGCAGATCGTCTCGTATCCGGCGCCGGTTCTGCGGAAGAAGGCCTCCCCGGTCCCCGAGATCACCGAAGAGGTCCGGACCGTCGCCCGCCGCATGATTGAGTTGATGCATCAGGCCGAGGGGATCGGCTTGGCCGCGCCTCAAGTCGGCCTGCCCTGGCGAATGTTCGTCGTTCACGTCCCCGAAGGCGACGAGCGTTCCGCCTCGGGCGATCCCATCTCCGCCACCAAGTCCCCCACCGTCTACATCAACCCCACCCTGACCGGACTCATCGGAAAGCTCATCACCCACGAAGAGGGCTGCCTTTCTCTCCCCGACATCCGCGGCGACGTCCTCCGCCCCGAGGTCGCCACCATCCGCGCCATCGGGCTCGACGGCAAGGAGTTCACCCAGAACGGCGCCGGCCTCCTGGCCCGCTGCTGGCAGCACGAGAACGACCACCTCGACGGCGTGCTCATCATCGATCGCATGACGCCCCTCTCACGCATGTCCAACAAGGCCGCGATCAAGGACCTCGAAGCCTCCGCCCGCTGACCCCTCGCGTTCAATCACCATCGAGTGCGTTCGGCACCACGGATGAAGGCCACGCATGAAGATCCTCTTCCTCGGCTCCGGCGAATTCGGCCTGCCCACGCTCCAATCGCTCGCGCCCGAGCACACGATCGTCGGCGTCGTCACCCAGCCCGATCGCCCCGCGGGGCGCGGCGGCCAGCTCAAGCCCACGCCCATCGGCGAGTTCGCCGCCACCCTCAACGTTCCCCTCTGGAAGCCCGAGAAGATCAACGCGCCCGAAATCGCCAGCGCCATCCGCGCCCTGAACGCCGATGCCTGGGTCGTCATCGCCTTTGGCCAGAAACTCGGCAGGGCCCTGCTCGACGGCGTCTTTGCCATCAACCTTCACGCCAGCCGCCTTCCGCGCTGGCGCGGCGCCGCGCCCATCAATGCCGCCATCCTCGCCGGCGACCCCATCACCGGAAATTCCATCATCACCCTCGCCGATCGCATGGACGCCGGCCTCGTACTCGCCCAGGACCAACGTCCCATCGAGCCCCAGCAGACCGCCGGCGAGTTGCACGACCTCCTCGCCCAGGACGGCGTCGCCCTCGTCCGCCGAGTGCTGGAGCAGCACTCCCGCGGCGAGATTCACGGCGTGGCACAGGACGAGTCCCTGGCCACCATCGCCCCCAAGCTCTCCAAGGCCGACGGGTGGGTCGATTTCGCCGCGCCCGCCGAAGCCTGCCGCCGACGAGTTCACGGCCTCACGCCCTGGCCCGGCGTCACCGTCACGCGAGAAACGAAGCCCGATCAGCCGATCAAGCTCTCTCGCGTGGAAGTACTCGACACCCATCACCAACAACAGGACACGGGCACGCTCGTCGACGCCGAACGGGGCATCATCGCGTGCGGAGGGGGCGCCCTGCGCATCATCGAGCTTCAGCCCGCGGGCAAACGCGTCATGGCCTGGGACGAATTCGCGCGAGGCAATCGACCCGAACGGGGTGAACGTTGGATCGGAAGAGCGGCGTGCAACTGATGCTCTGGGATTGGCTCGCCAAGCCCATCGTCGAAGGGCTGCGCAAGCTCGCCGGCGGCTCTCGCTCGCGCGAGATTGCTCCAGAGCCAACGCCCAAGCCCAAACGCCGCCCGCCGAGTCGCCGCAAACCACCGCGGCAAAGCCAGTCCAGCGCCACCACGCCCGACGGCGGCACTCCCTCCGCCGCACCGCTCGCCGCACCTCCGACGCCATCGGCGCGTCCGCATCGCGGTGCGAACCTCGCGAGGGCAAAGGCCGATGCGAACTTCGCCCGCCCCGCCCATCGCCCCAAGCGCGAAACGGCCGCGGACAGGTACGACCGCGTCATCGCCGAAATGGTCGTTCGCTACGGCGTGAAGGTCCGCCGCTGGCGCAAGAGCATGTCGGGCGTCGCGTATGAAATCGAGTACCGCGACGGCACGCGCAAGCGCCTGATCGAGTCGCCCCGCCCGCGCAGCCCGCTCTCCATGGCGATCTTTCTCCACGAAATCGGACACCACGCGATCGGCCTGGGCAAGTACAAGCCCCGATGCCTCGAGGAATATCACGCCTGGATGTTCTCGCTCCGCGCGATGGAGGAAAACGGCCTGGAGATCAGCGACAAGGTGCGCACCCGAGTGCAACGCTCGCTCGAATACGCCGTGTCAAAGGCCGCCCGCCGCGGCATCAAGAATCTCCCGCCCGAATTGCACGAGTACATCCCCGAGCGCTTGCGCCGATGATCGCACGCCGAGCGAATCAAGGGCTCGATGTGCCGACGCCGCGATGGGTCACGCGTCACATGGCGCGTCTCCCCATTGCCCATTCACCATTGCCTATTGCCGCGATGAGGCGCACGACGCCGACCTCAGCCTTGTTCGCTCTCATCCCACCCGCCGCAGCGTCAGCCCCTGATCGATCCGATCCTCGCGCGTGTTGAGAGGGCACGCGATCACGATCGCCTCGTGGCACTGCGGGCACACCGGGCTCGTCAAACCGCGGACGTCATACCCGCACGTCGGGCAGCACGCCCCGCTGGCCCGCTTGGCCATCTGCACGCCCCAGCGGCACAACGCCGTCGCCACCGCCGACGTCCACGCCGCCCCCGCGATCGCCAACGCCACGTCCGACTCGATCGGAAGGAACGGCGCGCCCGCCGACGCCAC
>JABWBC010000153.1 GCA_013360695.1 Phycisphaerales bacterium | reverse complement strand
GCCTTCCTTGGTGAGCAGGCGGTAGGCGGTGTCGTCGGGGGCTCGGCGCGCACGCCCCACGCGACGCATGCGCCCAGCGTCACGATCCGCGCGGCGAGATTCCATCCTGCCAACCGGCGAGCCATCGCCTCAGCATAGACCGATCCGGCGGGCCGCGGGCATCAGTGCGACAGCCGATCGCGGAGGCGATCCAGCACGCCCTGCACGCTCGGCGGGAGTGCGGCGTCGCTGGTGGCGTGCGAAGCTTCTGCCGTGGATGACAATGGCTCCGCGTGCCGGGTCATTTCCTCCGCCGCAGCCAGTCCATAGGTCTCGGCCAATGCGTCGCGCATCACCTCGGGCGAGAGGCCCCACGCCGCGGGATTGGTCGTGACATCGTCGTGCGCGATCGGATAATCGATGCTCGTCGCGGGAGTCTCGTCGATTGCGCGCGCCGAAAGTTCATCGATCGGACCCGCTGTCTGTTCGATAGGCGACGCGATCGCTTGCTCCACGGGTAAGGCGGGTATCGCCTGCGATTCAGTCGAATCGTGAGTGCTGGTCGTTGCGTGCGAGGTCGGCGCGGCGGGCGCGGCCGAGCCAGCCGCAGTAGGCGCGTCGGCTTCGGGCTTCGTGCTTGGCGCGATCTTCGCAGTGACGGACTTGCTCGCACTCCGGATCGCCATCGCCTGGCCCGCGACGGCTCGTGCCGCCGTCTCGGCGAGCACGATCGATTCGTCGATCGAGCCCTGCAGCGACGCGTGACGCGACCACAGGCGATCAAGGTCCTGCGCCGACGCGTTCATGGTCTCCAGCAGCTTTTCCTGACGGGCGTGCTGGCGGTCCATGTCTTCCGCGGCCGAGAGCAGGAGTTGCGACAGGTCGCGTTTGGCGATCTCGACTTGGTCGCGGATCGCCCCGAAGCCGCTGGCGGCGTCGATCGCGTCGAGCCGCAGCTGGTCGGCCTTGGCGAGCAGCGATTGGAGCACCGCGCCCGAGCCGTCCCGCGTGGCTTCGTTCATCACCTCCGCGGCGCGGAGGCAGAGCGTGTCGAGGCGGGCCAGCGTCGGGCCCGCGGCCGCCTCAAACTCGAAGCGTACCTTGGCGATGCGCTGATCAAGTTCGGCGATCAACTCGCGCGTCGCGTCGGCGACGGGCTTGAGCCGCGTGTCGACCTCCGTCGATGCCTTGGAAAGACGCGATTCGAGCGATTCCATCTCGCCCGTCAGGCGGGCGCGGAGCGATTCGCCGTGCGACGACAACTCGTTCTGGAGCGACGCAGATTGGCGGCGGAGCTCGCCAGCATTGTTGTTCGCCAGAGCCTGCATCTGCGACTGCAACGCCTCGAGCTTGGAGAGAGTCGGGCCCGCGATCGCGCTCACGCGCGCCTGCGCATCGCCCAGTTGCGATTCGATCTTCTGCTGAAGCTGGTTGAGGGGCGCGCTCAGCGACTTGGCGCGGGTCTCGGCCTCCGTCGTGAGGGCGCGGAGGCGGGCCTGCAGGCCGTCGGCCTTGGCGCTGAACTCCTGCGAGACCATTCCCGTTCGCTGCGCGATCTCCTGCAGCTGCTGGCTGGCGTGCCCGACGATCGCCTCGGCGCGCTGCGCGAGCTGGCGATCGAGCGTTTCGGCGCGTTGCTGCGATTCGGAGAAGCGGGCCGAGAGCTGCGTGTTCCAAGTCTCGCCGCGTGTGCTGAGATCATCGCGGAGGGCCGTGGCTTTCTTGAGCGTCTCATCGAGCTCGTGCGTCAGGCGCACCTGAGTCGCCTCGGCCCGCGAGATCGTGCGCTCCGACATGGTCGCGAGGCGGTCCTGCAATTCGTTGATCCGTGCCTGCGCCTGAGCCTGCGCCTGGGCGTCGAGCGTCTGCACGCGTCCCTGCGCGACCTCGAAGAGCGAGTTCAGCCGCTGTTCCGCGCCGGTGACGACCTCGCCGATGCGGGCTTCGAGGCGCGCGACGTGCTCGGCAAGAAGGCGGTTCAGCGTTTTCTCGAAATGCTCTGCGAGCTTTGCATCGCTGGCCGCCAGTTGGAGCACCTGCTCGGCCTTGCCCAGGCGCTGCTCGAGCGCGGGCATGATCTTGACGGTGGTTTCGAGGCGCTTCTTGAGTTCGTCGGTCGCCTGACGCAGGCTGTCGCCCATCGACTTCACGTCGACCATCGCGGTCTGCAGCGACTGGCCGCGACCCGCGGCTTCGCGGATCAGCGACTTGAGCCCCTCGGCGTATTCATCGAACGCGCCGCGATCGAGCACGCGCGGCGTGATGAAGACCTGGTCGGCGACCTCGGCGCCGATCCGGGCGGCGATCGCCTCGGCATTGGTGGAGGTCGGCGCGGTGACGCGTGCGGGCGATGGCTTGGCGATGGTGTCGGACATCCTGTCCCTTTCCGCGCCGGGCGGCGCGTCGCGTCGGCTCCGCCGCGCGGCGATACATCCTTATACCCAACATCGGCAGAATCGACACGTCCGCGCCAAAGCTGCGGGCCCCCTAAACTGGCCCGATGCCCCGACGACCAACTGAATCTCGGTTCGGACCCCGCCCTCCCCGTGGCAAAGGGGGGCGTGACCGCGCCCGCGCGACCAAGCGCCGCGGGCCGCGTGGCGCGGGAGATGCGGTGTCGACCGCACCGCCAGGGATGGTCCGCCTGCAGCGGGTGCTCGCGGACGCCGGGGTGGCGGCGCGCCGCCAGTGCGAAAAGCTGATCGAAGATGGCCGAGTCGAGGTCAATGGCGAGGTCCGGGACCGGCTGCCGGTCTTCGTTGACCCCGCCCAGGACCGGATTTCCGTCGATGGGCGACCGATCCCCAGGGCCAGGGCCACGCGCAAGATTTACCTGATGGTTCACAAGCCTGAGCGGATGCTGGTCACCGTCGCGGACGAAGAGGGAATCGGCCGACGGACGGTTCTGGACCTGGTCGACCATCCGTCGAAGCCCCGGCTGTTCCCGGTCGGGCGGCTCGACTTCGAGAGCACGGGCCTCGTGCTCCTCACCAACGACGGCGAGATCGCCAACGTGCTCTCGCACCCACGATTCGGCGTGGAAAAGGTCTATCACGCGATGGTCAAGCGCTCGCTTGACGACGCGCACCTCGTGGAACTGGAAGGTGTGATCAATCGCGCGGGGCGCGAGAACGCAAAGACACGCGGGCGGCTTGGTGCGCCGGGCGTTGAGCTGTCGGTGGTCCGGCGCGAGGCGGGGCGGACCTTGCTGGCGGTGAAGATGCGCGCCGGCGCGAATCGCGCGGTGCGCGACGTGCTGATGAACGCCGGCTGCCCGGTGAAGAAACTGACGCAGGTGAGGCTCGGGCCGCTGGAGCTGAAGGGCGTGGCGCTGTCCCAGTGGCGCGAATTGACGCGGGACGAGGTGCGGGCCCTGCGGCTGGTTCTCTCGGCGGCGAGGCGCGGCCGGATCGGCGGGCGAGAGTCGCCTGGCGGCGCGGGATCGGGCCCGGTGAATTCCGAACAACGCGGGGAGGAACCGGATTCGGGTGAGCCGGAATCCGAGGATTGAGCCGCGGGGTGCCAACGGGGCGCCCGGCGCGGCGGATCGGAATCAGGACGGGCTCCGAAATGGTCGATAACCGGGAGCGGCGAGTGCGCCGCGGACGATGCGCAAAGACCAACCACAACGCGAGACCGGCGGGGCCAAGCAGGCGGGCGAGCCCGGCCTCGATTCGAGCCTGCTTGCGACGGTGGACCGCACGCTGACGAAGGTGATCGAGCACCCGAGCGTGCCACGCCAGTTTGTTCACATCGTCCAGATGATTGTGATCGGGATGCGCCGGGTTCAGATCCCGCGCATGGCCGCGGCACTGTCGTACCGGACAATCTTCGGGCTGATCCCGGTGCTGGTGGTGGCGATCGTGTTCTTCGCGGCGTTTTCGAGCCAGGAATCGGTGGCGGATCAGATCCGAAAGGTCATCAGGTTTGCGGGGTTGGACCGGATCGAACTCACGTCGACCGAGACTCCTCCCACGCCTACTTCCACGCCTAGGCCCGGCCCAGGCCTCAACCCAGAATTGACGAATCCGCCTCCCGAGACCCAACCGCTCGTCGGCCCGACGAGTCCGGCCCAGACGCGGCTTGATGCGTGGATCGAGCAGGCGGTGCAGCGGGTGCGCACGCTTCCGCCGGGCACGCTGAGCGTGATCGCAATCCTGACGCTGGTGTATGCCGCGATCTCGATGATGGTGGACATCGAGAAGACGTTCAACCAGATCTACATGGCGCCGGGCGGGCGAAGTTGGCCGCGGCGCGTGATGCAGTACTGGGCGCTTCTGACGCTGGGGTCGCTCGGACTCTTCTCGACCTTCTCGATCCAGGCATGGGCGATCACGAAGCTCGACGACATCAACCAGATCGAGTTTGTGGGCGGGGCGATCTACGTGGTGGCGCGATTCACGGTGCCGCTTCTCATCAGTTCGCTGCTCTTCTTCGTGGCCTACGCCACGGTTCCCAACACGCGCGTGCAGTTCCTCCCGGCGTTGATCGGGGCGGTGTTGGCGGCGTTGATCTGGGAGGCCGGGAAATACGGCATCACGACCTACCTGCGGAACGCCAAGGGGATTTCGTCCCTGTATGGCCCGCTGGCGTTGGTGCCGTTGTTCCTGCTCTGGGTCTATGTGACGTGGATCATCGTGCTGTCGGGGCTGCAGGTGGCGCACGCGCTGCAGACATATTCGACCGCCAAGGCCGCGGGACTGACGAGGTCGGTGCTCGAGACGCTCGGGCTCGTGACGCAGGCGGCGGAGTCGCGGCGGACGCTCGTCATCGATCCGGCGTCGACGTTGGTCGTGATGTGCGACGTGGCGGGGCGCTTCCGAGCCGGCAAGCCCAGCGGTTCGTCGATCGTCGCGGACAAGACGGGCATCGACCAGCGCGTGGTCTCGGAGATGCTCGAGCGTCTGTGGCGTGCGGGTCTGTTGCACCGGGTCTCGGGCGGCGAGGATGACGGCTCGTACACGTTGGCCGGGCCGCCCGAGAGCGTGCGGGCCCGCGATGTTTTGGTGGTGGGGGAGGAACTGGTCGCGGTCGATCGAGAGCGGGCCCCCAAGCTCCTCGGCGAACTGTCGGCGGCGCGTCTGTCGGTGATGGATGGGCGGACACTGGCGGATTTGCTGCCGCCAGCGCCGACAGAGCCGGAGACCGCGAGCCGGCCCAGACCAGCGACCGCGTGAGTCTGGTGCGCATCGAGCGTGGACGATCGGCGCTCAAAGACCGCCAGGGGACCGGCGGTCCACCCAAAGCCGCATGTCTGATTGGCGAGCACGGCTCTGGAGAGCCTTGCCACCAGGAGCCTATTCTGTGGGGCAACGTGAAGAGCCTCGGACCTTGACCGGGGCGTAGCCAGCCAGCGAGGAACGCGATGGGCATCGAAGCATCTCTCCCGGTCGACGGATTCGTGACGACGCAGTTGCGCCGGGTCATCAATTTCGCCAGGCGGAACAGCCTGTGGCCCATGCCGTTCGCGACCGCGTGCTGCGGCATCGAGCTGATGGCGACGGCGTGCTCGCGGTACGACCTGGCCCGATTCGGGGCCGAGGTCATGCGATTCAGCCCGCGTCAGTGCGATCTCTTGATTGTCGCGGGGCGGATCTCGATCAAGACCATGCCGGTGCTGCAGCGGATTTACCAGCAGATGACCGAGCCCAAGTGGGTGATCTCGATGGGCGCGTGCGCCTCCACGGGCGGTGTGTTCGACACCTACGCGGTCGTGCAGGGGTGCGATCAGTTCATCCCGGTGGACGTGTATGTGCCGGGTTGCCCGCCGCGTCCGGAGCAGTTGATCGAGGGCGTGATGGCGATCCAGCGGCACATTGACCGCGAGGGGATGCCGCCCCCGGGCGGCAAGCGGATGCCGCTGGGGATCGCGATCCAGCCCACGCACGCACCCAGGCCGCAGCCGGTGGGCCTCACGATGGGCAACTGAGCGGAAGCTCTCGGCGGGCTGAGTTTATGAAATGTCGACGTTCGCAAAGCTCGTTGCGAGGGGCTTGACCGCGCGGCGACTTTGCGATAAACCAAGCGTGAAGTTCGGTATCGGTTGGGTGGCCCGTCCGTTCGGACTATGGACCCCACGGGCGTCGTTCTGGCGCGGATTTTTCAGGTGGCGGGAGGTTCCGCCGGGAGTCGGAGCATGGATCGAGTGAACGTCAAGAGGCGGACGTGCGTTCGCGGCTTCACGCTTATCGAGTTGCTCGTGGTGATCGCGATCATCGCGCTGTTGATCGGGATCTTGCTGCCGGCGCTGGGCAAGGCGCGCAAGAACGCGCAGCAGATGCACTGCCAGACGAACCTGAAGACGATCATGCAGGCGACGCAGATGTACGCCAACGAATGGAAGGACTTCCTGCCCCTTCCGAACTGGCTGGATTCGCGGACCAACAAGAAGCCGGGATGGCTCTACAACCCCGATCCCAACACGCCGGCCGGCGATCCCAAGTGGAAGGAACTGTGCGAAATCGGCGACAAGAACAAGGACTATGTGAAGTTCTACGAGACCGGCTCCTTGTGGAAGTATCACGAGGTCAAGAAGACGTACCGCTGCATCGGGCACAAGGAGCCGTATATCCAGAAATCCGGCTGGGCGACGAGCTATCTGATGAACGGCGCGGTGGTGGATTTTGGGCGCCGGTACATCGCTCGAAGGTTGACCGAGTATCGTCCCGAGGCGGTGTTGATGTGGGAGGCGGACGAACTCGGGGGGGGATGGAACGACGGATCGAGCTTCCCCGACGAGGATCGTTCGACGTCGCGGCACGACAAGGGGGCGACGGTCGGCTCGTTCGACGGACATGTGTGGTGGCTGGCCCGAATGAAGTTTGATGAAGAACTGACGAACGCGCCCGGCAAGCTCTGGTGCGTGCCGAGCGGCAACGGCCACTGACCGCGCGAGATTGAATCTGAAATCACGGGCGAAGCGATTTCATTTCCCGGCGGGAAACCCCGCCGTGGGAGGCGATCGCATGGTCGGACGTTACACGGACGGCGTGACTTGGCCGCAGAACGCGCGTGCTCGCGCGTCGATGGTGCTGGCGTTGTGCGGCGTGGCGATGGGGACGATGGCGGGCGTGTGCCGTGGCCAGGACACGCCGACTGAGGCTGTGCCAGCAGGAACGACCGCTTCGGAAGGACCCTTGACCGATCGGGCCGCGTCGGACGCGAAAGCGAAGCTGCTTGCGGATTCGGAAGGGTTGCCGGCGTTGCAGCGCGTGGGCGGCGACAAAGACGCGAAGATCGAGAAGCGAGGCGAGAACTACCACGCGGGTGTGTGCTCGATCACGACGCCCTTGCCTGTCGGGTATCCCGATCCCACGCCGCCCGGCGCGATCGACTTGAAGGTGTATCCGTCGGTGCGGCGCGCGGAGGTGAGCGGCACGACCATGCCGGACTACGGCATGTACCAGGGGTTCTTTCCGCTGTTCAACCACATCAAGAAGCGCGAGATCGCGATGACGTCGCCGGTGGAGATGGACTATCGGATGCTCAAGGCCGACGGCACGCAGACGCGGGACCACGAGCGATCGGGTGACGCGTACAAGGCGACGGAGAACGAGGCGGGCGAAAGCGACGCGGCGTGGACGATGTCGTTCCTGTATCGGAACCAGGAGCTCGGGCCCACGGGCGCGGATGGACGGGTTGAGGTGCGCGACGCTGGGCCATTGGTGGTGGTGTCGATCGGGATGAAGGGGTCGTACATGACGGCCCGGGTGAAGATCGGCGTGGCCAAGCTGAACGCGTGGCTGGAGTCGCAGGAGCAGTGGGAGGCGGCGGGACCGGTGCGGGCGCTGTATTACAACGGGCCGGACGTGGCGCGGCAGGATCAGTGGTCCGAGGTCCAGCTCCCCGTGAGGCGGAAGGCCGGCGCGGGTGCTCCGAAGGAACCGATCGCCGCCCCATCGGAGTGAAGTCGGCCCCGAGGCTGGGCCGGTACGCGGCCTACAGCAAATCTCCCAGCGCGTCGATCAGTTCGCCGATGAAGGGCTCGTAGTTCTTCCAGCGGTTCGTCGAAGTCGCGTAGATGGGCTTGCGCACCTGATGTACGCTGGCGGTGGTGACGACGCCCGCGCGAGAATGGAAGCTCAGGCACGCGTCGTTCCAATCGAGGCCGATCGCGCGAATAACGCGTCGGGCGCTTCCCTCGGTATCGGCGACGGTCTCTTCGTACACAGACTGCACGATGCGATCGCCAAAGAGCGCGGACCAGTGGTTCATCAGCCGGTGATAGTTGCGGTATGCCGCGGCCAATCCCCTGAGTGAGACGGCGTAATCGTGCGAGGCGCGGAGCCAGGTGGTATAGCACGACAAGCAGGTGTCGAGCGGGTGCCTTCGGTTGTGGATGATCGACGCGCCCGGGAGCGTCAGGGCGATCAGGCCGACGTGCATGAAATTGTGGGGCATCTTGTCGATGACGCGGCGTGCATCGGGCGCGAGCGAGCGGATCGAGGCGAGGTATTCGTCGGCGAGCGCGTTCATCAGCGCGGGCGTGGCGCCGTCCAGGTTGCGATAGGAGTACGTCGACACGCCGAGACGCGCGGGGATGGAGCTCGCGAGCATCGGGAGCGTGTCGAGTTCGCCAACGCCCGCCGCGTCTGGATGCCCGCCCAGGATGCGTTCGAGCAGCGTGGTGCCTGAGCGCGGCATGCCGACAATGAAGACGGGGGTGCGATCGTCGCGCGCGGAGCGAGGCAGCGCGGCGAAGCGATCGGGGGAAAAAGAATCGATGACGTCGTCGGTCTGGGCGGCCGCGGCGCGCTCGTCAAAGGTCTGCGGAAGCAGGTCGTTGGCCTTCTTGAATGAGGCGAAGGCGCCCGCGAAATCGGCATCGTCTTCGAGGTACTGGCCGAGCGCATAGTGCAGGGGGACAAGGGCCGGAGCGCTCGGGCCAAGGCGCGAGATCGTCGCGGTGACAAGCGCTCGAGCCTTGGGGCCGAGTTCCGTGCCGCGGGCGCTGGTGGCGAATTGGGCGATGAATTGGGGGTTGGACTGTGCTCCCGATGCCAGTTCCTCGACGATGCGGAGCGCCTCGTTCTGCTTGCCCAGGGCTTCGAGGGCGCGTGCGCGGGCGGCGCGGAGTTGGGGATCGCGCGGGTTCTTGGCGGCGGCTTCGTCGAGGAGCGCGAGGGCATCCTCCGACTTGGAAAGTCCGAGCAGGCACTCCGCGAGCGCCGCCAGGGCCGCGGGCGTGCGCGCCAGCTCGATGGCGCGGCGGAAGTGGGGGAGTGCGGCGGTGC
>JABWBC010000152.1 GCA_013360695.1 Phycisphaerales bacterium | reverse complement strand
GGGCGCGCCCGGCGCGGTGGGCGTGCCGCCGCCCAGCGCCACGACCTTCGCGCGGGCCACGCCAGGCGATCCCAATGCCTTCAACTCCGCCGCGCGAAACGCGGCCTGCCCGTGCTTGTTGAGCGCCTCGGCGGGAGTGGGGCACTTGAGAAGCGACGCGGTGAGGTCGTCGAGATCGACGAAGAGCGCACGCTGGCGCGAGGCCAGCGCCCGCCCGAGCGTTGACTTCCCGCTGCCGCGCAGGCCAAGGAGGTAAATCGGGAGCGCCATGGCGAATCCTTGCCCGCTCAACTCCAAAAAGACGCCCGGCGGGCTTGTGGGCCCGCCGGGTGGACGAACTTCGTCATCGGGGCCGCCTCACGCGACTCCGTCGAGCGCGCTTCATGAGCGCGGCCCCTTCTGAGTCTCAGCCTTGATCACTGGATCACCTCCTTTCACGTGTTGCCCTGCCTTGGACGGGCGCCGAACTCGTTCGCTGCCGCGATGCCGCGACAGACCCATCCAAAGCCCCGGTCCGTCGTGGACCGTTCCCCGCGGGCCGTCACCCGCGGCACGTCGCCCGGATAACCGAGCGGCTGAGGGGTCGAGTGTCCGAATCCCTCAACACCTCCAGTATGCAATACCCGCACCCAAAACGCAAGCCGATCTCGGGTGGGACCGTTCGTATCGATTGCACCACCGGCGGCACCACCCGTTCGTGTGATCCCATCGCCCAGATGCTGACCCAGGCATCCGGCATTGCCGATCCTCTCGATGAACTCGAGGGTGCGCCTTTGAAGCTGACCACCAAGGTCATACTGGGTCTGTCTACCACGGTGGTCCTGCTCGTGCTCGTGCTGGGCGTTATCGGGCGCTATATCCTCGGGCGCAGCTTCGAAACGCTCGAGCGCCACTACGCCCAGCGCAACCTCGCCCGCGCCAAGGAGGCCGTCGATTCCCGCGTCGAGGCGATCGGCGTCAAGCTCAGCGACTGGGCCAACTGGGACGACACCTACAAGTTCGTCGAAGACCTCAACAAAGACTACCAGGAAGCCAACCTTAACGCGGGCAGCATCGCCAACCTCAAGATCGACTTCATGCTCTTCTACGACCCCGCCGGAGAGCTCCGCGAAGCCCGCCTGCTCGCCGACGAAGAAAACCTCCGACCCGAAGTCCCCGCCGCTTTCGCTCGATTGCTCCAGGACTCCGGCGGCCTCGCCGGGCTGGACAAGGACGGCGACACCCGCGCCGGCCTCATCAACCTCGACGGCCAGACCGCCCTCTTCTGCGCCAAGCCCATCCTCACCAGCGAAGGCGAAGGCCCCTCCCACGGCGTGCTTGTCTTCGGCGATCTCGTCGACGACCAGCTCCGCGAGTACATCCAACGCTTCACCAAATGCCCCGTCACCCTCACCGATCTGGCGAGCGACCAGTCCGACGCCGACACCGCCGATCTCCCCCTCAACACGCTCTCCTCCGCCGAGGACGACATCCTCGTCGCACCCGAGGACGTATCACCCGACTCCCTCCGCCAGGGCTGGGCCCTCGCCCGCGATATCCACGCCAAGCCCGCCCTCGTCGCACGCCTCGACATGGACCGACCGATCTTCGCCCAGGGACGCGTCACCCAGCGCTACATGCTCTACGCCGTCGCGGGCGGGTGCGGGTTCTGCGGCCTCATCATCGTCGCCTTCCTCTCGCGCCGAGTCCTCAATCGCGTCGAGCGCCTCTCGCGTGAGGTCGTCGCCGCTCACGATTCGCTCGCCGTCCGCATGTCCGATGCCGGCATCGACGAACTCGGCCACCTCGCCTCCCGCATCAACGAGATGCTGGACACCATCGAGAAATCGCAACGCGAGCTGACCGATGCCCGCATCGTCGCCGAATCCGCCAATAAGGCCAAGAGCGAGTTCCTCTCGACCATCACCCACGAGATCCGCTCCCCCATGACCGCCGTGATCGGGTACGCCGACCTGCTCTTGGAGCCCGGCGTCACCGACGAACAGCGCCGCGATCACGTCTCGCGCATCCGGCGCAGCGGCGAGCACCTGCTGGGCGTCATCAACGACCTCCTCGACGCCTCGAAGATCGAGGCCGGCGCCATGACCATCGAGAGCGTCCCCTGCTCCGTGCGTCAGATTGCCGACGACGTCCGAAGCATGGTCGAGCCCAAGGCCCAGGCCGCCGGCATCTCGCTGGTCGTCGAGATCGCGCAGTCCGTCCCCGGCATGGTCGCGTCGGACCCCCTGCGCCTCCGCCAGGTGCTCATGAATCTCGCCTCCAACGCCGTCAAGTTTACCAAGCAAGGCTCGGTCACCATCCGCGCCGATCTCGCCGACGAGTCCACCCTTCGCCTCCGCGTCGAGGACACCGGCATCGGCATGTCCCCCGAAGAGGTCGACAAGCTCTTCAAGCCGTTCTCGCAGGCCGACTCGTCAACCTCGCGCCGCTACGGCGGGACGGGCCTGGGTCTCACCATCTCGCGCAACCTCGCGCGCCTCATGGGCGGGAACATCACCGTCGAATCCCGCACGGGCGAGGGCAGCACCTTCACCGCCACCGTCCGCTTCCTTCCCTGCAGTTCCGTCGCCGCCGTCGCCGCAGCCGCCAAACGAAACGTCTCTCTCTCGGGCCTCCGCATCCTTCTCGTCGACGACTCCGAGGACAACCGCAAGCTCCTCGCTCACTTCCTCAAGGGCGCCGGCGCCGACGTCGTTCTCGCCAACGACGGTCAGCAAGCGATCGATTCCATCAAGAAAGAGATGGCGAGCGGCGGCCGGTTCCATGTCGTCCTCATGGACATGCAGATGCCCGTCTGCGATGGCTACGAGGCCACCCGACGCGCGCGCGACCTGGGCTACCTCGGCCCCATCGTCGCCCTCACCGCCCACTCCATGGCCGAAGAACGAGGCCGCTGCATCGCCGCCGGCTGCGACGATTTCATCAACAAGCCCATCGAGCGCACCATACTCTGCTCCACCGTCCTCAACTGGGCCCACCGCCAGCACATCGAGCTCGCGCCCGAATAGCGACCGGCACGCCCTCTTCAAAAAAGGGCGATCGGCGGGACTCGAACCCGTGACCCCCGGGATCACAACCCGGTGCTCTAACCAACTGAGCTACGATCGCCATCGATGGCAAGGCCCAGGCTCTCGGCCCGCGCCCGAACACAGAGAATAGCCCCCGCAATCCACCTCGACCACCCCGATCGGACTCCGGTCGGGTCGTCACGTCTCGCCCACGTTTTTGTGGATGAAGACGTGGGCATCCTCTAGGCTTCCAACCCGCGGCACATCGGTCGCGGGCTATTTCCGCAAAGGAACACCGTATGTCGAAAGCCCTCGTCGATCAGCTGAACCTCGCGGCCTCGCGTTTCCGCGTCAACCTCTCTTCCGCCGAACTGATCGAGCAGGCCATCCGCGCCGGCGAGGGCTCCCTCGCCAGCAACGGCGCCACCGTCTGCATGACCGGCGATCGCACCGGCCGCTCTCCCAACGACAAGTTCCTCGAAGACGTCCCCGCCATCCATCCCAAGATCTGGTGGGGCAAGGTCAACCAGCCCCTCAAGCCCGAAGGCTTCGACCTCGCCCTCAAGATCGCCATCGACCACCTCAACTCGCGCCCCGGGCTCTACGGCTTCGAGGGCTTCGCCGGCGCCGACGCCAAGTATCGCCTCGGCGTCCGCGTTGTCACCGAACAAGCATGGCACGCGCTCTTTGCATCGACGCTCTTCATCAAGCAAGGCAGCCAGGCCGCGGGCGGACCCGCCGGAAACACCGGCACCCTCGTCGGCAAGACCGCGCCCGACTTCAAGCACGACTGGCTCATCTTGAACGCCGGCAAGCGCCGCCTTACCGCCGACGAGGCCAAGGCCATCGGCGTCAAGGGCCCCGTCCTCATCGCCCAGTCCCTCAACCGCAAGATCGTCGTCATCCTCGGCACCGAATACGCCGGCGAGATCAAGAAGAGCATCTTCTACGCCATGAACTACGACATGCCCGAGGTCGGCGTCTTCCCCATGCACTGCTCCGCCAACGTCGACAAGAAAGACCCCTCCAACGTCGCCCTCTTCTTCGGCCTCTCCGGCACCGGCAAGACCACCCTCTCCGCCGATCCCAACCGCGCCCTCATCGGCGACGACGAGCACGGCTGGTCCGATCGCGGCGTCTTCAACTTCGAGGGCGGCTGCTACGCCAAGTGCATCAAGCTTTCCAAGGAAGGCGAGCCCCAGATCTGGAACGCCATCCGCTTCGGCTCCGTCCTCGAGAACACTGTCATCGACCCCGCCACACGAGTCCCCGACTACGACTCCGCCAAGCTCACCGAGAACACCCGCGTCACCTACCCCGTTGACTTCATCGACGGCGCCGTCATCCCCTCCGTCGGCGGCCATCCAAAGAACGTCATCTTCCTCACCGCCGACGCCTACGGCGTCATCCCCCCCGTCTCCAAGCTCACCCCCGAGCAGGCCATGTACTACTTCATCAACGGCTACACCAGCAAGCTCGCGGGCACCGAGGCCGGCGTCACCGAGCCCCAGCCCAACTTCTCCCCCTGCTTCGGCGGCGTCTTCCTTCCCCGCCCGCCCGTCGAATACGCCAAGCAGCTCGCCGACAACATCAAGAAGCACAACGCCAACGTCTGGCTCCTCAACACCGGCTGGTCCGGCGGGCCGTACGGCGTGGGCAAACGCTTCAGCCTCAAGTACACCCGCGCCATGGTCACCAGCATCCTCGATGGCTCGCTCGCGAGCGCCGCCTTCAAGCCCGACCCCATCTTCGGCCTGCCCCTCCCCGAGAGCGTCCCCGGCGTCCCCAACGACGTCCTCCACCCGCGCAACACCTGGAGCGACGGCGCCGCCTACGACACCCAGGCCAAGAAGCTCGCCAAGCTCTTCCGCGAGAACGACGCCAAGTTCGAGATGCCCGACAACGTCCGCGCCGCCGGGCCGAAGGGGTAAGTCCGGAGCACAACGATGGGCTGGGGCAATTCGCCGCGAGGACTCCGTGGAGAGGCCCAGCTCCGCATCCTGCGGAGGTGCCGTGACACCTTGATGGTGATGTCCGTGGTCAAGGAGGCCCTCCCGGCGGATCGTGAGGTCTTCATCGACGCCCTGCGGGCGCTGGCGCCCGACAAGCCGCCCCCGCACAACCATGACGGGGCCGATTCTGTCATCTTCATCGGTCTTGTGCTCGCGCTCTCTCGCGCCAACACGCGCGAGCTGACCCCCATTCTTCTGTCCTATGCCGCGATTGATCCGCTCCACCGGACGGTGGTCGAAGGACTCGCGACCCTCGGCGATCACCGAGCGATCCCTGTCGTTCAGAAGGCGCTTGAGTGCGACGACGAGTCCGTCCGAGACGCCGCCGTCATGGGCATCTCCATCAGCGCCGAGCACCGATTTGGCGATCAGAAGTTTCTCCAGCATTCATTCGACTTGGTCGCTCGAAGCCTCGCGAGTCCCAAGCGCCTGGATGTTCGTCGCGCGTGCGAAGCGCTCCTGAGGCTCGATCATGCGCGGGCCTCCGTGCTCCTTACCGCGACGTCGATGGTCACTTCCTCCAATCAAGATTTGGGCAGCGTGCTCGACGCCCTCCGCGATGCGAGAGTGCGATTACCGCCTGATTTGACGCGATCGGTTCTTGACGAACTGAAGCGCGTGCCCGAAACCTACTGGACCCTGAGCGCCACCCAAGAACTGCTCCTGGCTCTGGCCCGCACCTCACCGCACGACGCGATCGAACGCGCGACCGCGTACCTCGATCACCCGGACCAGCGGACACGCCAAGCCGCCTCCGAAGCGATCGCGCTCGCACACGGCCTGCGCGGCCCGCTTTTCGAATGCACCTCCGCCGAACTTGAGCAACTCGGACAGCCCGCCAAGTTGATGATTCACATCGGCGAGGCGATGTTCCAAATCGAGGCCAACGGGCTCTCCGCTCTTTTCTGCAACTGGGGCCCAGGCGAATGGCGCGGGGCGGTTGACGCCTTCAACGCCATCGGAGCTGTGGAGTCCGCGTCCATCATCGAGGAGTACGCAAAATACTGGACCAGCGAGCGCCGCCGGCTGGACCGAGGACCGGGCCTGCAGGAAGACGCTACCGAGGCCGAAGAGCGCCTCGAGAAGCAGTGGTGGCTCGACAATGACAGGCGAGACCGACTGATGCTCCAGTTTGTGCTGCGGCACAAGGAGCACTTTCAGCTTCCGGACGATGAACAGGGATGACGTGGCGGGAGTCCGCCCACTCCGATTTCCAGACGCCTCCGCCCCGCATCGCTGAGCCCCCCGACACCACCATCCACGATCGCGCGACCAACCGGCGTGACTTTCTCGCCACGCCGTCGCTTGGCCCTTAGCCATCTGTCTTCCGCCACGTCGGCGGGCGCGGGTTGGCCAAGGAGCCAGCCCGTGAAAACCAACGTCCTTCCCATCGCCTCCCGTGCGTCCAACTCCCCCGGCCGCACCCTCGTCACCCTTCTGGCCGGCGCCAGCTTCGCGGCCATCGGCGCGCCAGCCTCCGCACAGTCCTTCAACATCGACCTCGACGTCGTCGCGTCGTCCATGGCCGGCGCTCCCTCTTCGGCGTTCGGCGCCGCCGCCGGCCAAACCGGCTTCTGGAACGGCGTCGACACCTACTGGACCAATCCGGTCGCCCTGAACGGCCTGTCGAACAACGCCACCAGCGCCACGCTCCTCATGACCACCAACGCCCCCAACGGCTTTGCCCACTGGTCGTACAACAACACCAGCAACACCGGCGACTTCGCCAAGCTCCTCAACGATTGCCACATCGTCAACAACAACCCCGGGCCGTGGTCGAACACCTACACCTTCAGCGGCCTGCAGTCGGGCATCTACCAGGTCTACACCTACGGCGTCCGTCCCCTCACCGGCCTGAGCGCGACGCGCGTCACCGTGACCGGCGGCACGGGCCCCGCGACCATCATGGGACCCATGCCCGGCAACTCGTTCGCCCTCGGTGTCACGCACGCGATCGACACCGTGACCGTCACGGGCGGCACGCTCGTGATCACCGTCGACCGCGATCCGCTCCTCATGCCCGACGGCGCGTACGTGAACGGCTTCCAGCTCATACACCACGTTCCCGCGCCCGGCTCCGCCGCCCTGCTCGCCCTGGCGGGTGTCGTGATGTCACGCCGTCGTCGGTAACGGACCCCCGCGCCCCCGAAAGGAACGCGCGAGAGGTTGGGACTACTTCAACGAGCCCCAAGTGCCGCCGATGGTACTTCGCGACACGGACCTGTATTCAGGTCCGTGTCTTGACGTGCCCTTCGCGCCGGCGAGGGTGTCTTGGGTACGTCGCCACTCCGTGCCGACGCCATCCTCACCGACCCGCTTCTCCTCCGCTCTTCTCCCTTCTCTTCTCGGCGCCTCTCCTCGCCTCACCTCTGCGCTCTCTGCGGCCTCTGCGTTCGGTTTCTCTTCCGCACCCCGTGTTGACTTCGTTTCCCCCTCCGCGTTCCTCCGCCCCCCTCTGATCCCTCTGAGTTCTGCTTTTCTTCCGAATGCCGAATCACGAATGCCGAATGCCTCGACTCCTCTTCACCACTCCCCATTCCCCATCCCCACTCCCGTCTCTTCTTCCCTCCGAGTTCTCTTGTCTTCACGACTCACCACTCACGACTCACGACCGACGCCGCCCGGTTAGCACCCGCTTATCACCGCCTTGGTGCGCACCAAAGTGTCCGTCGTTGTGGCCGTTTTCCAGATTCTCAAAAAAAATCTTCGCGCCCTCTCTCCCCGCGCGCAACCCCCTCCACGGCCTGCATTTCCGCCATTGCCCATTCCCCATTGCCCTCCGGCTAGTGCCTGCTTACCACCGCGATTTTGCGCACCAAAGTGTCCGTCCACGGGCTGTACGGAGGACGCCTTCGGCAACACGACGGCCGCCGAATCGGGTCGGGCAGTTGGTGAGCGATCACCACCCGGATGGCCCCGAGAGGCACCGACCAGCGGGCCCCCAAACGCACGCCCGCGAGCGCCGCCTGCGCCGAAGAAACGCCTTGCGCTGTGAGCGGCGTGGCAACACGCCGCCCACCGTCGGCCGCCCGAGTGCCGCCGCGCTCACCGGAGCGCGTCGTCACGCCATCCAGCTCGCCGACGCACAACCCGGAGTTCGCAACGACCGCGACCACGCGAGCGACATCGCCGCGCGCTCACGTTTCCCATTGCCCATTCCCCATTGCCTATTGCCCGACTCCCGACTCCCGATGCCCGATGCCAAAGGAGCCGCCGAATGCCACGCCCGCATTCACTCAACGACCCGCGCCAGCGATGCCAGATCCGCGACGAACTCCCGCTTGGCGAAGCCCGGCGGGGCGCTGTCGCACTTGAGCCGGATGCGCAGCGAGCCGGTGCCCGAGACCTTGACCTCGCCGCCCAGGATGGCCGCACCCTCGAGCGTGAGCGCGCCCGAATTGATCGAGAAGTCGCTCGCCGAGTACACGATGCCGCGCAGCATGGAGGGGTACGAGTCGCTCTTGTCGCTGTCGGTCACGCCGTCGTAGGCCATGCTGCTCGGGTTGAAGTTGGTGTTCGCCGCCACCTCGGAGAGATTGGCGGCGACCATGTCGGAGTGGATGGGCCCGGAGCAGATGACCAAAGGCCAGTCCGCGCGCGGCGCGGTCCACAGCACGCCGCTCGTCAGGGTCAGCTTGGAGCAGTTCTTGAGCACCAGGGTGCAGTTGAGGCGAGCGTCGCGCACCTCGAAGGTCTGTCCGCCGCAGTCGATGACGTAAACCCCCAGGGCGTTGGTGCTCCCGAAGGGATTCTTGGTCGGGCCCAGCACGTTCTTGTCGATCTTGCGCCCGCTGAACGAGGAAAGCGGGATCGTCGTACCGATCGCCTCGTACCTCGCCTCCAGCCCCGACGGCATGGTGAACGCCGAGGAGAGCGTGGTCTGCGTGCCCGAGATCGTGCCCGCGATCGCGCCCACGGCGGCGACATCGGCGCGGATCGTTCCTCCGTTCACCCCGCCGTTGGTCGAGACGCGCCCGGTCGCCATGAGCACCGCGCCGGCCGAGACCGTGATGTCGCCGTGGCTGTGGATCGCGGAGGTCAGCGCATCGCTGAGCGTGTCGTCGGGGGTCAGGGTCATGGAGACGATGCGCCGCGCCAGACCCTTGGTCGCGGTCGCCAGGAATTGGACGCGCCCGGTGAGGTCGTTGGAGAGGTCCGCGTCGTCAGGGTCGGAAACGGTGGTGGAAATCGCGATGCCGTCCACGGTCAGCGAGAGCGGCGCGGCGGCCTTGG
>JABWBC010000151.1 GCA_013360695.1 Phycisphaerales bacterium | reverse complement strand
TGTGGGCGCCGTCGACAACTTGCCCCGTTGAGCCGGCGTGCCCCCAGCCCGCCCGGCTCCGGGTCAGTCATTGGGGCGGATTGAAGAGATCCGCCCCAATCCTCTTTTGTCCTTCGTTCGTGGCGAGAGTGGTGGAGTGCTGCGCACTTCTCCCCATTCCGGCGGGTGTGCGCTTTTCTCCCCATGTCATTCGGCGGAGTTCGCGTATTCGCTTTTGCGACCAGCGCGTGAGCCCCCCCGCCGCGCGTCGCTTCCACATCGCCCGATCGCCCGACAGCGTGCCGAGCGACCAGAGCACCAGTCAGTTCCCATGCTTTGGAGATTCCCCATGAACCGCACACTCACCTCCGCCGTTCTCGCCCTCGTCCTCTCCGCCGGACTTGCCCAGGCCGGTCCCGATGACATCGGCACCAAGTACCCCGTCGGCATCGAGGTCGGTGGGCAGTCGTTCTCCGGCATTCTCGATTCCGGCGGGCTCACCAGCCTCTCGTTCGAAGACGCCAAGAAGGCCGGTCTGCTCGACGCCAACGGCGATCCCGTTAACCCGCCCGACGGCTCGGTCAACGTCGGCGGCACCGGCGGCGGCTCCGTCAAGTGCCACGTCATCAAGACCAAGGTCAAGGTCCAGCCCAAGAACGCCGATGGCACGAACAACGGCGATGCCAAGGAGGTCGAGGTCAAGGTCGTCGTCCCCAAGAAGCCTGCCGACCAGGACGGCGCGAACGACGCGGAAAAACAGAAGAAGACCGACTCGATGAAGACCAAGGCCGGCGCCAACATCTCCGGCGCGACGATCGACGGCAAGAAGGTTGGCATGAAGGACGAGCCCACCGCCGATCCCAACAAGAACAAGCGCTCGACGGAATGGATCAACGCCAACATCCAGGCACCCGCCAAGGCGCCCGTGCAGCAAGACGACAACTTCGAGGATCACGTCTTCAAGAACTACCGCTTCTCGAACGTCATCGTGAACGGCCACCCGTGCACCGCGCAGCTGTCCACCATGCCCTGCACGATGATCTCGATGGACCTGGCCCAGCAGTGGGGCCTGCCCATGGAAGGGCCCGCGCTCCTGCCGCCCGACGTCTCCCAGCCCATGTACTGTGACAGCTTCTTCGACATTTTCTTCGACGTTGGGATTCAGCTCCCCACGACCCACACTCAGGTCGTGCTCATGACGCTCAATGGCCCGCTCCCGCTCCACCCCGGCCGGACCTTCATCAACCCCGACCCGACCGTGCACAACAGCGTCATCCTGGGCTGCAACACCATCACGCCCGAGGGTTGCACCAGCTGGTTCGACCATGAGACCAGCACCCTCAACATCATCCCGAGCGATCTGCTCTGCGACGCCGACGTGAACGACGACGGGTTCGTCAATGGCGACGACTATGACCTCTTCGCCTCGTGGTTCGAGAGCGCCATGCCGCAGGCCGATTACAACCACGACGGGTTTGTCAACGGCGATGATTACGACGCCTTCGCGTCCGATTTCGAGAGCGGGTGCTGACGACGTGTGACTGGCACGCCGGTGGCGCACGGACGCGGGGAACCCCCGCGTCCGTGTTCGTGCGCGGACGCGCCCCGCGTCCGCCCGACCTTGCCCTGGACCCTGCCCCTCCCCACTCCCGATCGCGCCTCGTGCGGCGTACCATGGGCCGAACCGACGGAGCCCAGACCTCATGCCGCACATCATCGCCGAGCCGTGCATCGGAACCAAGGACACCGCGTGTGTCGACGTCTGCCCCGTGGACTGCATCCACCCCACCAAGGCCGAGGCCGAGTTCGGCAAGACCGACCAGCTCTACATCGACGTGGACACCTGCATCGACTGCGGCCTGTGCGTCGACGAGTGCCCGGTCAAGGCCATCTTCCCCCAGGAAGACCTCCCGGCCGAATGGAACAAGTACATCCAGATCAACATCGACTACTACAAGAAGAAGTAGGGCGACTACCGCCAAAGCCATCCGTAAATGCAATGCTCACACAGTCTGCGCTGAGCATTGGCGCGCCCTGCCGCGACATGGGCGTAGATTGGTGACATGAATCCGACGATCCCGACGATCGCCATCTCTTCCGCGCTCCTTTCGTGCGCCGGCGCCCAGACCGTCAGCCTGTCGCCCTTGGCGGACGCGACGCTCTATCAGAGCGCATCCGGGGACGCTGCCAACGGCGCGGGAGAGTATCTCTTCTCCGGAACAACGCTGAGAGAGAACGCGAGCCGACGCGCCCTGTTGCGATTTGATCTTTCGATGATCCCGCCGACCGCGAGCATCGAGTCGATCCGCCTGGACGTGTTCGCGTCCCGTGTTCAGGCGGGCGTATTCATTTCGACGCTGCGTGCCGTGTCCACGCGGTGGACCGAAGGCCCGACGAATCCCACCGGCGAAGAGGGGCAGGGCGATGCCCCGCTCGCGGGCGACTGCACCTGGATCCACGCCTCGCACCCGATCTCCGAGTGGAACACTCCGGGCGGAGACACCGACGCCGCCCTCACGACCGTCGCCATCGACGCCGTCGGCCCGTATTCCTTTCCCTCCACCGCCGCGTTCGTCGAAGCCGCGCGACGCTGGCTCGAATCACCACAGCTCAACTTCGGCCTGATGATCCTGGGCGACGAATCTACCAACGGCACCGCCAAGCGCTTCGACTCTCGCAGCAACCCAATCCTCGCCAACCGCCCGCGCTTGGTCGTGGACTACCGCTGCCCCGCGGACTTCAACCACGACTCGTTCATCAATGCCGATGACTACGACGCCTTCGCCTCCGCCTTCGACCCCGGAGCCCTCGACGCGGATATCAACGCCGACGGCTTTGTGAACGCCGATGACTTTGACCGGTTCGCCGAGAGCTTTGAGGGCGGGTGCTAGCCCACGCATCCATCAAATCGCGCTCTCGCCGGCGCGGCTGTGGGCGGTCGCGGAGGGGTCCATCCGCCCCGCGTCCGCGGGCAGGATCATGCGGAAAGTCGAGCCGCGCTCAGGGCCGTCGGTACGAGACGAGACCTCGACGCGCCCGCCGTGCTCTTCCGCGATGCGCTTGGTGACGGCGAGCCCCAGCCCCGTGCCGCGCTGTCCCTTGGTCGTGTTGAAGGGCTCGAAGATCCACGCGAGTTTTTCCGCCGCGATGCCGGTGCCGTTGTCGATCACGTTGATCTCGGCCCACGCCGGCTGCCCGGGAGCGCCCGCGTGGTACGCCGCCCGGCACGTCACCGCGCCGCGCTGGGACTCGACCGCCTCCAGCGCGTTGGTCATCAGGTTCATCACCGCCTGGTGCAAAAGGCTCGTGTCCACGGGGATCGGCGGCATCTCCGGATCGACGTCCACGATCAGCGCCACCCGACGGCTCGACGCGTACCCCTCCAGCAGCTGCGCGCAATCGTCCATCAACGGCCCGAGCTTGATGAGCTGCAGCTCCGGGCGGCGCTGACGCGAATACGCCAGCATGTTCAGCGCCAGCCCGATGATCCGATCGAGATTCCGCTTCAGGATCGCCCACCCGCCCTTGGCGAGTTTCATGTCGTCCTTCTTCAGCCCGATCTCAACGAGGTCGGCCCCGCCGCGCAGGCCCTGGAGGATGTTCTTGATCGAGTGCGACAGGCTCGCGACGGTCTCGCCCACGGCCGCGAGGCGCTCCGCCCGTACCTTCTGCGAGTAGAGCTCCGCGTTCGCCAGCGCCAGCCCCGTGTGCAGGCCGATCGCGTTCATGAGCGCCAGCTGCTCGCCGGTGAACGTGTAGTTCGCGATCGAGCTGTCGACGTAGATCGTGCCGAAGACCCGCTCGCGGAACTTGATGGGCGAGCAGATCGCCGACCGGATGTTGAGGCGCTGCACGCTGTCGCCCGAGGCGAAGCGCGGGTCGTTCATCGCGTTGGTGCACAGCACGCCCTCGCCGTGGCGCATCGCGTGCTGAATGATCGTGCGGCTCACGCGGATCTTCGCGTCGTCGGCGTCGCGCGGCGCGTTGCGATAACGCACCACCTCGGGACGCACCACGTGCGAATCGCCCGAATCGAGCACGATCACGCCGCGCTCGGGCTGGAACTCGTCGAAGACCAAGTCCATCACCTTCGAGAGCAACTCTCCCCGGTCGAGGCTCTGGGCGGTGAGCGTGGTGAGCTTGTAGACGATCCGGAGGTGATGCACCGCGGCCGCACGCGGCTCGGGCTCGGCGAGGATGATCGAGTCCTCGTTGCTGGCCATCGTGCGCTCGATCGAGGTATCGAGCTCCGACTTGCCGACGAAGCGCACGACGTCGGGGTCGCGCGCGTCGGTCACGCCGAAGACCAGCAGCGTCTGGCCCACGCGGATCTGGTCGCCCAGGCGGAGGCGCGTGCGATCGTCGATTTTCACGCCGTTGACGTAGGTGCCGTTCTGGCTCGCGAGATCGCGGATGAACCACTGGCCCGAGTCGGGCGTGAGCTCCGCGTGGCGGCGCGAGAGCGTTGTGTCGTTGATGAGGATCGCCTCGCTCGATCGCCCGATGAGCTGAGGTTCATGATCGGGCAGCTCGAACCGCTTGCCCTTGTCCGGCCCTTGAATGACGCTGAGCACAAGCACGAGGGAAGGGTATCGGGGGTGACGGGGGCGCGCCGCGCGGACGCGAACAGGTCGTCAGGGGGATGCGACGAGCAGCGCCGTCGCGGTGCCGCCCCAGACCAACAACGCGATCAGGACGAGAAGGTCATCGAACGAGACGAGGCCCGTCGCGCGGCGGAACTGCCGGAGATTCCAGCTCGCTCGGAGGAAAAGGGCGAGCCAAAGAAGCGCCGAAACGCCGATCGCTGCCCAGCGTGCCGTGCTGGAAGAGTGCATGAACCAAAGGATCGGGGAGATGGAGCACGTGGCCGTGGCGATGAAGAGTCCGGCGTAGGCCCAGATGCCGAGCACGGCGCGCACCGCCCTGTGCCGCAGCGGGCCTTTGTGCGGAAGCGAATCCTGCATGCGAAAAAAGAGTTTTGCCATCGCCCGTCCCAAACCATCCAGCCTTCAAAGGCACGGTGCCGCGGTCTGCGACCACCGGCGCGATTCTATGATCGCATCACCGCGTACGCTTTTACCATGACCACCGCCGCCTTCGACCGAACGTGGCTCGACCGTTACGAGGCCGGGGCCGAGCTGCTCGCGCCCGCGATCGCCGGGCTCTCTTGCGCGGAGCTGGACGCCCACCCGGTCCCCGGCACATGGAGTGTGCGCCAGATCGTCGTGCACCTGCTCGAAAGCGATCTTGCCGCCATGCACCGCATGCGCCGCATCATCGCCGAGGACAAGCCACTCCTCATCGCCTACGACGAAACGCGCATGGCCGAGACGTGCTTCTATGAGCAGGAGGACATGGCCCGCGTCTGCCGCATGTTCGCCGACGTGCGGCACATGACCGCCGCCGTGCTTCGCCGCCTGCCCGATTCAGCCTTCACCCGCGCGGGCGTCCACAACCAGAACGGGCTGGTCACGCTGGGGCGCCTGGTCGAGATGTATGTCGGCCACCTGGCGCACCACATGAAATTCCTGCTCGACAAACGCCGGATGCTGGGGAAGCCCATCGACCTGAAGGCCCCGTGATCGCTATTCTCTCCGCGTGGCCAAGAAACCCGCCGGAAACACCGAACTCTCCGCCGACCAGCGCGTCGTCGTCCTCCACGGCCCGGAGGCCTTCCTGCGCTCGCTCTACACCGACCAGCTCAAGGCCGCCCTCACCAAGGTCCACGGCGAAATCGAGATCGTCCGCCACGACGGCCGGGCGTCCCAGGCCGTCGACGTGCTCGACGATTGCCGCAGCTTCGGGCTGATCCAGCAGCACAAGCTCGTCATCATCGACGACGCCGACGAGTTCCTGAAATCGTCCGAGGACGATGACGACGAAGGCGCCGCCGAGGCGGCCCGCGCCGTGGGCCGCAAGACCAACCGCCAGCTCATCGAGTCTTACTGCGCCTCGCCCAGCGACAGCGCGACGCTGCTCCTCCGCTGCACCACGTGGCGCGGCGGGAAGCTGGACAAGTTGATCCCCGAAGTCGGCGCGGTCGTGGCCTGCGAGGAACTCTCCGACGACCGAGCCGTCGCATGGGTGGGCAGGCGCGCGCCGTCGCGATATCAGTCCTCGATCGACACGCCGACCGCGGCGCTCCTGGTCGAGCGGCTGGGCGCCGACCTCGGGCGTCTCGACAGCGAGCTCTCCAAGCTTTCGTCCGCCGCCGGCGAGGGAAAGCCAATCACGCGCCAGCTCGTGGTCGAACTGGTCGGCCAGAGCCGCGAGGAAGAAGTGTGGGGCGTGCAGCAGACGCTGCTCGCCGGCGACGCCACCGCCAACCTCGTCCATGTGCGCGAACTCCTCAACGTCTCACGCGTCCCGACGCAGCAGATGATGTGGGCGATCAGCGACCTGGCGCGGAAGGTCCACGCGATGTCGGCCGGCCTCCGCGCGGGGATGAACCCGTTTTCGCTCGCGGGCACGCTGAAGCTCTGGGGCCCGGCCAAGGACGCCGTCACCCACGCCGCCCACCGCACGACGCCCGCGTCCGCCGCCAAGCTCTTCGGCGCCTGTGTCGACATGGACGCGCGGACAAAGTCGGGTTTTTCCGATCCCGAGCGCGCGATTGATGTCCTGGCCGCCCGCTTCGCCGACCCCTCAATCTGGACCGGGTCGGCCCGCCAGCGTCGGGGCTGAACGCTTCATTCCAGCAACGGTCCCTGGCTTGCCGATACTCCCCACGGGCGCGAGGCGTCGGGCTGTCGCTCCGCGCCCATGTCAGCGAACGCCGCGGCGAGGATCGCCGGCTTTGGCGCACGGAGGCGCACCATGCGTGAACCAACCCGGATCGCTCCGCTGATGGCCGCCCTAGGTGTGGCCGGCGTGTTGGGCCTCGCGTCGTGTGGGCAGCATCCCACCAAGGGGCCCGACTCGTCGGAAGCCCCCAACACCGGGCTCAACGCGCTCACGCAAGAACCGATCGATCAAACCAAGCTGTCCGGGAGCGAAACGCCCGGATCTTCGCCGCGCACCGCGCGCGACGGGGACACCCAGCGCCCGGGAGCGCGTCCCGGCACGCGGCTCGACAAGCTGGCGGCCGATACCAGCGTCGATGTCGACAACATCCTGGCGAACGCGACGCCATCATCTCGCCCCGCACCCGAGCCGCTGCCAGAGCCCGCTCAGCCCGACCCCGCGCCGGAGGTTCCGACGCCCAACGCCGGGGACACTGCGCTGCCGAACCTGCCCGATTCAGCGCCGAACGCCGGGCTCGCGGCTCTGACCGGTGAAGACGCGAAGGTCAACGACCAACAAGCCAACGAGCCCACCGCGGCCGATGCCGCCGACCAGGCCGCCAAGGAGCGCGAGGCCCAGCGCCAAGCCCAGCTCGTCAAGTTCGGCTCGCTCCGGCGCGAGCTCGCGGTCTTCCTCGATGCGCGCCGGCAGCAGGGCGCCAAGGCGATGTCCGACGCCGCGGCGATCGTGATCGGTGACGCGATCGGCTACGACGGCGACCCCAAGCCCGCCGCCCCCGACGAATCCACGCTGACCTCGCAGGAGCGCACGACGCTCTCCGCCATCCGTACGCTCGGCCGCGCTCTCTCGCAGGACGGCAAGGTCACCGACCCCGCCCGCGCCGTTCAACTCGTCGAAGGCGTGCTCTCCGCCCTCCGCGAGGCCGCCGCGGTGCGCATCGCGCGCTCGGCCCTCTGCACGCGCGTCGAGGGGTTCGGCCAATACGAGCCGTTTACCGACTACACGTTCCTCGCGGGGCGCACCACGAAGATGATCGTCTACACCGAGATCGAGAACTTCTCGCACCGGGCCGCGCGCAGCGACGATCCCGGCATGGACACGATGTCCGGCGCGGATCTCGTCGCCGTCGAGCTCTCTCAGGAACTCCGCCTCTGGCACGACGCCGACGGCTCGATGCAGTGGCGTAAGCCCGAGCAGCCCATCATCGAAGTCGCACGCAACAAACGCCGCGACTTCTTCCTCGTGCAACAGGTCGAACTCCCGCCCACCCTCAGCGTCGGCAAGTTCAACCTGAAGGTCACGATCCGCGACAGGGTCTCGGGCGGCGTCGACGAGCGATCGATCCCGATCAAGATCGTCGCCGATCCGGGCGTGATCGGAAAAAAATAGCGGACATCATCCAAGAGCCGCGCCGCGCGATCCATGGCAAGCCGAGTCATCGGGCGATCCGTGTCGATCGCCCTGCACGCGGACAAGCGGAGAGGGGGAGATTCGAACTCCCGAGAGGGATAAATCCCTCTGCCGGTTTTCGAAACCGGTCCGTTCAACCACTCTGGCACCTCTCCGAAGGTGAGGTCAATCGTTGGGCATCCGCCCGCGCCCGTCAACCGGCGCGGGGATTCCACCGGGTAATCCCGCCCCACGTACCCAGCCCTTCCATCGACCGATCAAACACACCGGTTCAGCCCGCCCGCGCCGAAATCACGTCACTCAGTGATGCACGCTCGGCGTGTACCAAAGCGGCGCGCCCGGCCCAAGCTCCCATCCCCCCGTCACCCACGCCACCAGCAGGATCGTCCACGCGATCGCAAACACGATCGAGTACGGCAGCATCATCGCCATCAGGTTCCCGATCCCCGCGTCCTTCTTCCATCGCTGCATCGCGACCAGGATGATCACGACATATCCGTTCAGCGGCGTCACCACGTTGGTGCAGCTGTCTCCCACGCGGTACGCCGCCTGCGTCAATTCCGGGCTGATCCCCGCCATCATCAGCATGGGGACCAGGATCGGCGCCAGCGCCGTCCACTTGGCCGACATGCTCGACATCAGCAGGTTGATGACCATGGTGATCGCGACGACGCCCGCCAAGAGGGCCCAGGTGGGCAGCCCGCTTCCCACCAGGAGCTTGCCCCCCGTGTTCGCGAGCATGACGTCCAGACGCGTGTACTTGAAGCACTCGACGAACTGAGCGGCGAAGAACGACATCGCCAGCACCGGCGCCATCATCACCATCGCGTGCGTGAAGCACTTGGAAACATCCGTCGTCTTCCGGATCGAGCCGGTCATCGCACCGTACACGATCCCGGGCACGATGAACGCGATCAAGATGAGCGGCACGACCGCCGTCGACCAGCGCGGGCTCGGCCATCATGCAGGCGTGCCCGGTGCCGCGCTGTTCGGCCTGCACCGCCCACTCGAGGTCGGCACGGTCCGTGAACGCCTCGACCACGCGTTCGCGCTGGTGGCCGATCACGACCACCTTGCGCGCGACGCCGAGGTCGTCGAGCGTCGCGAGCACGTGCGCGAGCAGCGGCCGGCCCGCCATCGGGTGCAGCACCTTGGCGAGGTCGCTGTTCATGCGCTTGCCCATGCCCGCCGCGAGGACGAGGGCGGCGGTGTCGGGATGCGAG
>JABWBC010000150.1 GCA_013360695.1 Phycisphaerales bacterium | reverse complement strand
GCTTCGCTCGTGCCCACGGCGTACGCCCGGCCCGTCGCCCCGCCGAGCACCCCGGCCCAAAGCCCGGCCCAAAGCCAAGCATCGCGACCGACCGAGCCCCCCGTCACCCTGCCCAAGACGCCCGCGGGCGACTGCGCGGCCGCGTATCTCGAGTTCATGAACAGCGCCGGCCCCGGCATCGACGCCGTGCGCGACTTTGAGACTCGATTCGCCTCCAAGGCGCGCCTGTCGCGCTCGTCGATGGAAGAGCGCGCGGCACGGACCAACGAGCTTCGTCAGCAGTGGGGCAGGCTCACGCTCGAGAAGGTGCTGGAATCCTCGGATCGCTCGCTCTCGGTGATGGTCCGGTCTGACCACGCCGGGCCGATGCTGTTCGAGTTCGCGTTCGACGCCAAGGACGTGGGCAAGCTCGATTCGATCGCGATCTCGTCCGATGATGCCGCCAAGAGCTCAAAGCCCATCACGCCCGAGGCCCGCAAGGAGCTGGTGGCGGGCGTCGCCAAGGCGCTGCGCGATGGGTATGTCTTCCCGAAGGTCGGCGACGAGATGGCGGCCCGCGTCGAGAAGAAACTCGCGGCCGGCGAATACGACGCGATCGCCGACGAGTTCTCGATGGCGCGCCGATTGACCGACGACTTGCGAGCGATCAGCCGCGACAAGCACCTGGGCGTGGTGTTCGCGCCCAGCTCGCCCAGCGCCGATCGCCCGAGCGTCATGCCGTCGGGCGAAGAGATGCGCCGCGAGAACTACATGTTCCGCAAGGCGGAATATCTCCCCGGCAACATCGGTTATCTGCGCTTCGACCTCTTCATGGAAGAGGACGGCGCCAAGGAGGCCGCTAGCGCGGCGCTGGCGTTCCTCTCCAACTGCGATGCGCTCATCATCGACCTGCGCGCCAACGGCGGCGGCAGCCCGGACATGATCCGCTACATCACGACGTACCTCGTCGACACGCGCACGCACCTCAACGACATGGTCGACCGCGAGGGCAAGGTCGTCGAGGAATATTGGACGCTCGACAGCGTGCCGGGCAAGCGACTCGCGCCCGACCTGCCCGTATTCGTGCTCACCAGCTCGCGCACCTTCTCGGGCGCCGAGGAGTTCAGCTACAACCTGAAGAACCTGAAGCGGGCCACGCTCGTCGGTGAGACGACTGGCGGCGGGGCGCACCCGGTCCGCGGCGAGCGCGTCTCCGATCGCTTCGTCGTGCGCGTGCCGTTCATGCGTGCAAACAACCCGATCAGCAAGACCAACTGGGAAGGAACCGGGGTCGATCCCGACGTGAAGGTCCCCGCGAGCGACGCGCTGGAACGGGCGCAGGCGCTGGCGAAGGAAGCGATTGAAAAGCGCGCGACGAAGTAGCCATCGTCAGGCCGGCGACGTCCGTATCCTTCGTTCATGCGTACGTCGCCCGACATCGTCGCGGCCCTGGTCGGCGTGCTCGAGGCCAAGGACATCTCCACCGCGGCCCACACCTGGCGCGTGGTTCTGTACACCCGCGCCCTGGCCGAGGTGTTCAACCTCGACCCGCACAGCATCGATCGCCTCTCGTTCGCCGCGGCGTTGCACGACGTGGGCAAGATCGACATCCCAGAGGCCGTGCTGCTCAAGCCCGGCCCGCTCACCGACGACGAGTTCCGTGTGATGAAGGCGCACACGACGCTCGGACACGAACGTCTGCTGCGCATGGGTGAGGACGACGAGGTCGCACTCACGCTCGTCCGAAGTCACCACGAGCGCTGGGATGGCAAGGGCTATCCCGACGGACTTTCGGGTGAGGGCATCCCGCGCGTCGCGCGGTTCTTCGCCGTGGTCGACAGCTTCGACGCGATGACGAGCGTGCGCCCATATCGCAAGCTCGTCGGCCCGGAAGCGGCGCGTCTCGCGATCATCGAGCTCGAAGCGGGCATGGGCACGCGTTACGACGCCGAGGCGGTCAAGGCCTTCGCCGATCTCTATCGAACAGGCTCCCTGGGCTGGATCCTCGAGTATTACAACGACACGCGCCCGATGCCCGACTACGGGCAACTCTCCGATCTCAAGAGCGTTCAGTCGCGGCACGCGTAGACGCCTCGCGTGACGCGCCACGCTCCGGTATCCTCCCGGCGATGGCGCTCCTCTCCAAACTCCGCTCGGTTCTCGCCGGCACGCGCCCGCGCCGCTGGGCCGACGCGAATTACCACCCACTCATCCTCGCGGGCGTCTTCTTCACGTTCTTCCCGATGGGCCTGATCGCCATGATGATCCCCGATCGTCCGGGGAGCTGGCGCGGCATCTTCACCATCGCGCTCTTCTGCGGCCTGATCGCCGTCGGATGGGCCTCGGCCTTCGTGCTCGGGCGGCGCTGGATCCTCGCGCTCGTCGCACCCCTCCAACTCGTCGTCCCGTTCTATGTCTTCCCGTGGCTGGGGCGCCTCGGCTGGTTCGACGGAACGACCGGCCTGCGACCGACCGGCACGCGCCTCGTTCTCATGATCCTCGCCGTCGCGTCCATGATCATCGGCTACATCCTCGTCGTCCGCCTGGCGCGGCGCCTGGAGAGCGACGGCGCCCGCTCGCGGGCCGAGCTCGACATCGCGTCCTCGATACACAAGTCGCTCGTGCCCGACATCGCGCTCGACCGCGCGGGCGTCGAGATCCTCGGCACCTCGCGCCCCTCCAGCGACATGGGCGGCGACCTCATCGACGCCGGCGTCGCCGGCGACCGCACCGACGTCATCCTCGCCGATGTCTCCGGGCACGGCGTGGGCGCGGGCATCGTCATGGGAATGCTCAAGAGCTCCGCGCGGACACTCCTCCGCTCCTCGCCCTCGGTCGAGCAACTCCTCACCGACCTCAACGTCGTGCTGTCCGACCTCACCAAGCCCAACATGTTCGCGACCATGGCCGTCGTGCGGCTGCACCCGGGCGGCGCGTTCGAGTTCGGGCTCGCCGGGCACCTGCCGATCTTCCATTTCCGCGCGAATTCCAACGACGTGGTCGATCTCCCCAACCAGAGCCTGCCCCTGGGCATCGAACCCGACGAACGCTTCGAGGTCGGCGCGTCAACGCTCGCGCGCGGCGACACGCTCCTGCTCATCACCGACGGCCTGATGGAAGTCCAGGACGCCGCGGGCCGCGAGTTCGGCCTGGCATCGCTCCGTGAACTCTTCAAGAACAACGCCACACGCCCGCTCGCGGAAATCCGCGACGCGATCCTCGCCGCCGCCGGGGCCCACGGCACGCAGATCGACGACCAGTCGCTCGTCCTCGTCCGCGCCGGGTCTCGCTGAATTCAACCGCGCTTGGCCCGGCGGCGGGCTCGTTCGCTCTTGACCAGTTCGACGGCGCGGGCGATCGATTCGTCCAGCTTGTTGTTGACGAGGAAAACGTCGTACACGCCGCACGCACGCGCGGTGGCGATTTCCTCGCGGGCGGCGGCGAACCGCTTCTCGATGGAGGCGGCGTCGTCGCGCTTGCGCCCGCGCAGGCGCTCCAGCAGCACGTCCTCGGTCGGCGGCAGGATGAAGAGCGAGAACGCCTCGGGCAGTTTGGACTTGACCTGCTTGGCGCCCTCGACGTCGATCTCGAGGATGACGAGGCGGCCGCGGCGCTGCTGTTCCTCGACCCAGGCGCGGGGTGTGCCGTATTTCTTGCCGTAGATGTCGGCGGTCTCGAGGAACTCGTCGTTTTGCTTCATGGCCTCGAAGGTCGCGTCGTCGACGAAGTGATAGTCGACGCCCTCGACGTCGGCGGAGGTCTTGGGGCGCGTGGTGGCCGAGACGCTGAAGACGGCGTCGGGAATCGTGCGTTCCACGCCGCGCGTGATCGTGGTCTTTCCCACGCCCGAGGGCCCGCTGATGATGAGGACCAGGCCGTCGTCGGTGTCGGTGGCGAGGCGGTGCGTGTCGGTCACGGGCGCGGGCCTCCGACGAGAAGTGAGAGCACGGCGGCGCGGACCGCGACGCCGCTGGCGACTTGTTGCATGATGACGGAGCGCGGGCCGTCCGCGACATCGGCGTCCAGCTCGATGCCGCGGTTGATCGGGCCGGGGTGCATCACGATCGCGCCCTGCCTCATCCGCCCGGCCCGCTCGGCGGAAAGGGCATAGAAGCGCCGGTACTCGCGGACCGACGCGATCACGGATTTCTTGGCCTGCTCCGGCTTGGTCTCGCCGTCGGCGCGCTCGAACTGGATGCGGAGCATCATGACCGCGTGAGCGGTGGAGAGGAGCGGGTCGAGCTCGTGCGCCACCGCGCAGCCCAGGGCCGAAAGAGACGATGGCGCCATCGACGACGGGCCGACGCAGGTGACCGAAGCGCCGAGGGTGGTGAGGGCGGCGATGCCGGAACGCGCCACGCGCGAGCTGGCGATATCTCCGACGATGACGACGTTGAGGCCCGAGAGATCGAAGGACGAATCGCGGTCGAAGCGCGAGGCGATGGTGAGGGTGTCGAGCAGGCCCTGGGTCGGGTGCTCGTGGCGTCCGTCGCCGGCGTTAATGATGGGGCAGGCGACGGCGGCGGCGACGATCTGGGCCGCCCCGGACTGCTTGGCGCGGACGATGATGGCGTCCACGCCCATGGCCTCGATGTTGCGCGCGGTGTCGATAAGAGTTTCGCCCTTGTTCACGCTCGACGAGCCGCCCGAGAGATCGACGACGCTGGCGCCGGTGCGCTGGGCGGCGACCGTGAAGCTCGAGCGTGTGCGTGTGGAGTCCTCGAAGAACATGGTCGCGACGATGCGCCCGCGGAGCGAGGGCTCGAGCGTGCTGTGCCGGAGCTTGTGGGCCGCGTCGCGCGAGGCCGAAAGCAGCGAGACGAGTTCGACGCGGGAGAGCCCCTGCAGGCCAACGAGATCGCGCCCGCGCCACGACGGGGCGGGCTGGGGCGATGAGGCCGGTTTGCTGGCGGGGTTGCCGGAGTGAATGGCGGTCACGCGGGCATTCTACCGGGGCGGGGCGCGCAAGGCCGGGGTTAGTTCTATTCCGGCGCCACGGCGCTGGGGGTCGGCGGCTCCGGCGGCTTGACGGGCTCATACGCCGCGTCGGCCGGGGGCTCGGGTGGCGGGGGCGGCGGCTCCGAGCCGGGGCAATAGTAAAGCTCGGGGAGTTGAACCGTCCCGACCTCCCAGACCTGATGGCGGACGACGCGCCAGGGGTGCAGGCCGCCCTCGATCCGCAGTGTGATGCCCTGGTAGACCGGCTTGCCGTCGGGCGCGGGTCCGAGCTCATAGGCGGGGCGGAGAACCGTCACCTTCGCCAGGCCGTCGCGAACCCACAACTCCGCGATGTGATAGACGGGAATCGTGTCGGCGTTGTCGGGGGTAAGCGGGCGGGCGCGGTCGCTGACCTTCTCAGCCACATACTCGTAGACGCTCTTGCGAACGCCGCGGGGGAGGTTGATGGCGAACTCCGGCGTCTCGCCGCTGATCACCGTACCCCCGACCGGGTAGCGGGTGGTCACCCAGTCCAGCGACACGATCATGATCTCGTCGACGGGCGGCGAGTTGGGGTTGGTGGAGGCCATCGACCCCTTGATGGGCGGGTAGGAGTGATAGCCGGTGCAGCCCTGGGCGAAGAGGGCGGCCGAGACAAGCAGGCCGGCGGCCAGAGGCGCGACCAGCGTGCGTCGGGTGGCGAGGTTGAGCGTGGCGTTCATGTACAAGACTCCTTGGGCCGCGCGACATTATTCCCTGTCGCGGCCCGGCATGGCGGCGTGCGGAGCGCTCGGGGCGCATAGGGCGACCCCGCGGCCACAGGCCGAGAACTTGGATATCGGCCGAAAGCGCCGATCGCCAACAAACACGGGGCACGGCGGGAGTTGCCGCATCCCTAGCATTCCCAAAGGCGAAGCCACCAAAGCATGACACCGCCGGTTTTCAACCCGCACGAGATGATCCTGGACCCGAACCCGCGCCGGTTCGTCGTCGGGATTTCCGGCGCGTCGGGCGCGTGGTACTCCATTCGCCTGATCGAGCTCCTGCTCGGCTTGGGGCACGAGGTTCACCTGGTCGTGTCTGATTACGGGCGGCGGCTGCTGTTCGACGAGGCCGACGTGCGCGTGTTGGATTTCGAGAACCTCCTGCCGCACGTCGCGAACCGCCTGAGCCCCGACGGCCCGCGTGCCGGCGAACGCCGCGCCATGGAATCACGCCTCATCATCCATCCGAACAAGGACGTGGGCGCGGTGATCGCCTCGGGCAGTTTCATTCACGACGGGATGGTGGTGCTGCCGTGCTCGTCGGCGTCGTTGGGGCAGTTGGCGACGGGGAGCGGGAGCAATCTCCTGTGCCGGGCCGCGATGGTGACGCTGAAGGAGCGTCGAACGCTCGTGGTGTGTCATCGCGAGATGCCGCTGAGCCTGATCGACATCCGGAACATGGAACAGCTCTCGCTGGCGGGGGCTGTGCTGTGCTCGCCGAACCCGGGGTTCTATCTCGGGCCGCGGGGCATTGGCGACATCATCGATTTCGTGGTGGGGAAGGTGCTGGACCTGCTCAAGGTGCCGCACGCGCTCAAGACCAGGTGGAAGGATCACGTCAGCGGCGGGCTGGAGGTTGAGGGGTAGCGGGCGCGGCCAGCGCGCGGATTGCTTCGAGGTTCAGCTCGGGTGGTTTGGCGCCGGCTTCGCGCTTCACCATCTCGCCGTACTTACCCGCGAACTCCTTCGCCTCCTCCGGGCCGGCGGGGATGCCAAGGGAGAGGTCGCCGACCAGTGTCGGGCGGTCGATGAACCCCCCGTTGGAGAGGATGAAGCCCGCGCCCTTGGCCCAGGCGGCGTAGTCGCGACGCTGTTCCTTGCCGTGCCCGTCGTGGGTGAACTTGGCCTCGACCAGCTCGCGCCACGAGCCGTCGACACGCCGCACCCATGTGTTGGAAAACTCGCAGAGCCGCCGCGCGTCGCCGTTGGTCCCCCAGAAGTTCTCGTTGAACGCGTACAGGCCGTGCGGTCGCTTGCCGTCGCGGGGGGCTCGGAACGACGCGATGAGCCCCCAGTCGTTGCGCTCGGGGAAGAAGAAGTACGCCGAGTAGGTAGTCGCGTCGCCCTCGACGCGGGCGCCGAGGAGAAGCCTGTAGGTCTCGCCGGTCTTCCAGGGATAGACCAGGTGCGAGTGCCCGCCGGTGCCCTCGTTGCCGAAATCGCCCGCGACGACGGCGTCGCCCTTGGCGAGCAACTTCACGCGGTTGTCATCGGCGACCCTGTTGCGATCGTTCTTTTCGCCGCCCGCGTCCCACACCGAGAAGATGATGCGCCGCTCCGTGGGGCTGTTGACCTGAATCCCGAAGTAGCCGCGATGGAAGCCCAGCACCTCGTAGTACGAGTGGAGCGGATCGGTGATCGCCCGCACCTCGCCATAGAACCACTCGACCTCTTCGCCGCGCTCGAGCGGATAGTTCAGATGCACGCTGGCGGCGTTGCGTCGCTCAACGGTGCTGGCGCGGGCATCCTTAGCCGCGTCGCCGATCAGCGTAAGGCCGCGGAGCGTGCCAGCACCCTCGAGCCCATCGGCGTGGAGCGTGAGGCGCACATAGCCGGCGCGCGAGACGGTGAGCGGGCAGAGCGTGAGGCCGTTCGGCTTGATGCGGTCGTTCGCGCTCGCCGCGTCTTCGAGCTTGAGCGTGGCGCTGGACTGGTTGCCCGCGGCATCGAGCGCGAGAACCGAGAGCGTGCCCGAGAGCTTGGAAAGATCGGGCTTGGCGGAATCCGGCGCGGCGGAGTCGGGCGGGCCGAGATCGACGCGGACGGAGAGTTCGCCGGCGTGGGCGAGATTGACGTACCACACGAGATCGCGGGATTGCCAGCGGCGGAGGCCGGAATCGTCGCGCTGTAGGCCGCGTTCGTCGGGCTTGGCAAAGGCCGCGATGGCGGGAAGGAAGAACTCCGTGACGGCGGGCTGCGCGGGCGCGTCGGGGCGAGTTGGCGCCACGGGTGGCTGAGGAGATTGCGCCGTCGCGAGGGGCGGGGGAACCCCAAAGAGCAAGGCGGCCGCGGCAGCAGTCGCGAGAGCCATGAAGTTACTTGCGGGGTGTGCCATGGGGGATGATACCGACGCGAGCACTTCGCCAATGCGAGCCGGCACGGAATCCCCGCCCCCGGATCCAACCACCGCCGCACGCAGGCCCCGCGCTGGCCCGAACGCCGCGGGAACAAGCGGCGTGACGGGTGCGTACCGCACGACCCGACCGGAGAAAAAGCCGCCCTTCGCTCGGATCAGGCATCTCGCGCCGAAGCGAGTTGGCGCCGGAGCACCAGCGCGCCCAGCCACACGCCCAGCCAGAGGAGCGCCAGCGAGGTGTTCTTCAGCGTGTGGAGCGAGTTCAGCGCCCGGTAGTAGAAGTCCATGAGCCGACGCTCGTCATCCGTCCACACCTTGCTTCCGAACAACAGCTCGAACGCGGAGGTCGCCGCGATTGCCAGGAGCGCCAGGCCCGCCCCCCACCACGCCAGGACGGCGGCACGCCGCGCGCGATCGCCAAAGCCGAGGCGCTGTGCTCCCGCGGCCATCGCGGCCAGAAGTGCCGCGGGCGCGACCGCGCCCGCGCCGTCCGAGATCGGATAGAGAACCCTTCCGCTGTCCAACTGCTTGGCCTCGGCGAGCAGGTACACAAGACTCTCGATACTGTCGGTGACGCTGGTTGTCGTAAGGCACAGCAACGCGAGCATCGCGCCGAGCACGAGCGCCGCCACGGCCGCGGCTCGCCCGGCGAGGGCTCGGCGCAGCGCACGGGAACCGAGCCAGATGCACGCGACGATCGGGAGCACGATCCAAGGGGACCCTCTCGCGCTCAGAACTCGGGTGCCGCCGAAGCCGCCCGACTGCCCGAACGCAACCTCCAGCGCTTCGGCGAGCAACCCGGCACCGACCCCGCAGAAGATGAGTTTTAGGCCCCAGTCAAGTTCCGACGCCCAGGGGTGCCGGTCCCGAGCGCGTGCCCACGCAAGGCCGCACTCCGGGCAATTCACGATCGCGTCGCCGAGGCCCTTGCGTGGAAAGCCGCAGGAGAGGCACACGGGCGAGAAGGATCGAGTTTCCGAGGTCGGGGCCGCGACTCGATGCTCGCCGGCGCGGGGCGCGCCCTCGGCGTGTGGGTGAGCCTTCGAATCGTCGGGCGCGTTCGGGGTGCTCATGCGGGCAGCATACTCCGGAAGCGCCACGGCCTCGCGGGCGTCGTGCGGCGCCTTCGGGTGGGCCGGCGCTCTGCGATGTCCATCCGAGATTGCGTGATTCGTCGCTCGCCCCTGGGTGGCGTGGACAACCTGTTGGCGGCGCGTGCCGCAACCTTATCCCTCGCACGCCGGTACGCTGTTGTATCCGCATCCTGGGACAGGCATGAACGACGCTCGCGCACAATCCGGGGTCGACACGCCCGCGAGTGCGCC
>JABWBC010000149.1 GCA_013360695.1 Phycisphaerales bacterium | reverse complement strand
GGGCTCGGCGAACACGTCGATGACTGCCGCCGGGCCAGCCAGCACGGTCAGTTGCGGCGCATTGATGCCCGCGATTTCCACGCCCGACGGCAATTGCGTCGCCAGCGTGTCGGCATGTCCCTCGCCCAGCACGCGCACACGCACCTCCAACGTGCGCGCAAACTCCGCTTCCGCCTCCGCGGCCTTTCCCCCGCGACGCAGGGCCTCGGCGTGGTTGTGATGGAGCGTGAGCGTGCGCGGGTGGTCGTCGCCCAGGCCTTCCTTGGCCGCCGCAAGCGCTTCGCCGGTGAGTTCGACGGCCTCGCCCGCCCGCTCCGTGCGATTCAGCAGGTACGCCAGGTTGTTGACCGCCAGCAGCGTCGATGGGTGCGTCGTGCCCAGGAGCTTCGTTCGACGCTCCAGCGAACGCCGGTACATCTCCTCGGCCTCCTTCATCTTGCCCTGAGATTCCAGCACGCCCGCCAGGTTGTTCATCGCCGTCAGAGCGTCGAGGTTGTCCTCGCCCTGCACCCCCACGGTCGCTTCGAGGTAATGCCGATAGTGCCTCTCGGCCCCGGCGTTGTCGCCGATCGCCTCGAGCGCGCCGCCGAGATTGTTCTCGAAGAGCAGCGCGTCGGGGTCCTCCGGCCCGCGGGCCTTGGTCTGGATGGCGAGCGCACGCTCGTGCAGCGGGATCGCGTCCTTCGGCTTTCCCATGTCCGTGCGGAGCATCGCCAGGTTGCTCAGGTGCGGCGCCAGCTCGGGCGCATCAAGCCCCGCCACCTTCTCAAGCCGCCCGACCGCTTCGGCGTAATAGGGCTCGGCCTCGTCGAGCTTGCCCAGCGCGTGCAGGATGTACCCATAATTCCCGATCGCGTTGATCGTCTCGGGATGATCGGGCCCCAGCGTCTGCTTGCGCAGGGCGAGCGTGCGCTGAAAATACGGCAGCGACTTCTCCAGCAGCCCCAGCCGCGCATAGGTCTCGCCCAGCGTCTGGCGCAGCATCGAGTCGATCACCGGCTGGTCCTTGAACTGCCGGTCGATCGCAAGGGACGCGGGCGCCAGGATCGTCTGATCGATGAAGTCCAGTGCAACGTCCGTCCCGTTCACTTTGCCGAGCGCACGCGCCACCCCGCCCGCCCCCGCCCCGGCTTCCCCCGCCCCGCCCTCGCTCGCCGACCGAGCCTCCTCGATGTCGCGCGCAAGACGCGAGATCAATCTCCGCCCGGCCTGCTCGGCGTCGATCCCGCCCAGCATCGCCGACTGGAACTGGGTCACCTGGGTGAGGTCCTTCTCACGCTGCTCCAGCTCACGCTTCCGGGCGCTCTCGCGCACGGCGAAGACACCCGTGCCCGCGACACCCGCCGCCACCAGCACCGCCACCGTCGCGCCGAACGCGACGCCCACCCGGTTTCTCCTCACGAATTTCCCGATCTTGTACGACGCGCTGGGCGGTCCCGCGGCGACCGGCTCGTCGGCGAGATAGCGCTCCACGTCCTGCGCCAGCGCGCCCGCGGAGTCATACCGACGCCCGCGGTCCTTCTCCATCGCCTTCATCGTGATCCAGTCCAGATCGCCCCGCACCGACCTGCGCAGCGTGCCCACGTCCGTGCCCCGAACCCTCGCGACGTGATCCAGCGACGAGGCCGCGGTCGTGTCGCCCTCTCCCCCGCTCCCCATCCGCGACAGCCGATCGCTCGGCCGCGCCGGCTCCACCTCGCGGATGATCCTCTGGATCTCTTCGTACGCCGCGGTACGCAGCGTGTTGGCCTCGAACGGAAGCCACCCCGTGAGAAGCTGATACAGAATCACCCCCAGCGAGTAGATGTCGGTGCGCGTGTCGATGTCCTCCGAGCCCGTGCCCGCCTGCTCCGGCGACATGTAGTCGGGCGTGCCCATCATCCGCCCGATCGCCGTGAAAATCGTCGCATCCGACAGCCGCTGCGTCACCGCCTTCGCAATGCCGAAATCGATCACCTTCGGCACCAGCCTCTCGTCAACCCGCGCGACCAGGATGTTCGAAGGCTTCAGGTCCCGGTGGATCACGCCCTTGTGGTGCGCGTGCTGCACGGCCCGGCATACATCCGCGAACAAGCGCAGACGCGCCTCGATCGAAAGCCGGTGCTGGTCGCAAAACTGCGTGAGCGGCACCCCGGGCACATGCTCCATCACGAAGTAAGGCCGCCCGTGGTCCGTCATCCCCGCGTCAAAGACCTTGGCGATGTTCGGATGGTCCATCAGCGCCAACGCCTGCCGCTCGCCCTGAAATCGCGCCACCACCTCCGTGCTGTCCATCCCCGCCTTCAAAACCTTCAGCGCCACCCGACGACGCACCGGCTCGCGCTGCTCGGCGAGGTAGACCATCCCGAACCCGCCCTCGCCGATCGTCTCGAGCACGCGATACGGACCGATCGTGTCCCCGACGCCGGGTGAAAATCCGCGCCCAAGACTCGCGGCGCCGCCGAAGGGCGTCGAGCCCGCCCCCGAACCGCCCCCATGCGCTGGCTCGGGCGACTGACCCTTCGATTCGCACGCGTCCGATGCGATCGATCGCGTCGGAATGGCGTCACCATCCTGTGGCAACAGGGGCGCGCCGTCGCGCGGGTCGCCGGGCTGGCTCGGAGGCGTGATCACGCCGCAATCGTAACGCCGCCGCGACGCCCTCGTCCCCCAAACCCGCCCTCAGGTCCGTCACTTGGAACGCCGGCACTCCGTGCCGACATCGACCTCCCCCACCCAGTCTTCTCCTCTTCATCTTCCCCACTCCCAACTCCCCAATCCACACTCCCGCATTCCTCCGCGTTTCTCCGCCCTCCTCTGATTCCTCTGAGTTCCGTCTTCTTTTCACGACTCACCACCCACGACCCACGCTTCCTCGGTTAGTGACCGCTTATCACCGCCTTGGTGCGCACCAAAGTGTCCGTCTTTTTCCCCTCTTTCCAGATTCTCGAAAAAAATCTTCGCACGATGTCCCCCCTCGCGCAACCCCCTCCACGGCCTTGGTTTGCTGCCTTTCCCATTGCCCATTCCCCATCGCCTAGTGACTGCTTACCACCGCCTTGGTGCGCACCAGAGTGTCCGTCCGCCCCCCTATCGGAGAGCGCGTGCGTACCCCGCGCCCTCACCTGGGCCAGGCCTCGGGCAAGTTCGCCCACGGCGCAACCCCGGCGTCTTTGACAAGTGAATACGCCGGTTGGTGCAGTGCTCTGTGTGGCGTGGTCAACCCCGTTGCCCACGCGCTCACCCTCGCGCGTCCGCACTCACCCTGCGCGCCCGTTTCGCGATCGGCGCGCTTCTCTGCACTTGGCCATATGGCTTGGCGCTTTCGCCATTTGGCGCTTTGGCCATTTCTATCTGCGTGCCTCTCATGTCGTCCGCGACATCGGTGCTCCGCGCCTTGACCGACCCGCCCCACCATTCACGGCGGCAACGCCGCGTCGGGCTGGGTCAGCGTCGGCTCCTCAACCACCCCGGCGGGCTGACGCGCCCGCATCAACAGCGCCAGCGCCAGCAATCGCGCCAACGCCGATGCCGCAAACACAATCAGATACGCGCGCCGGTCCTCGCCCAGCGCCGCCAACAGCCGCCCGCCGATCAGCGACCCGCCGGCCATGCAGGCGTAATTCACCAGGTTCCATTTGGTCAGGATGCTCGTGCGTTCGCGCGGGTGCAGCGCGTCAAAGAACATCAGCAGCGAAGCCAGCTCGAACGCGCCCCACATCCCGCCCACCAGCACCTGCACCGCGAACAACACCCCGATGTGGTCCGACAGCGTCCACAGCGGCGCCAGCGGCACCAGCGCGATCGCGCTCATCCACGCCAGCCGCAGCGCCCCGTGCCGGTGCGCGATCCGGCCCGCCAGGGGCAGCACCGCCATCCGCCCCGCGAACGCCGCCGCCAGCAGCGCCGCGTGAAGATGACGCGCCGATTCAAGCCCCACCTGCTTCAGGACATACGGATTGAAGAACGGCTGGGCGATCTGGGCCGCGATCGCCGTCGCGCCCGCAAAGAGAATGAACCGCCCGTCAAAGGAGTGCAGCGCCTTGGACCCGAACTCGCGCCACGAGACATCGCGCTCGTTCATGTCGAGCGGGCGCGGCTCGCTGATCCGCAGCATCTCCGTCCCGCTGACCACCCGCGCCACGCACGCCAGGGTGAACACCACCGCAAACGCACGCAGCACCGCGCGCGAATCGTCCGGGCTGGCGGCCTGCACCCGCTCGATGAACAAGCCGCCCAAGAGCAGCCCCAGCAGCACCCCCGCGTTGCACCAACGCGAGCGCCGTGCAAAGTAGCGCGCCCGCAGCCGCTCCGGGAAGATGAGGCACTTCCACGTCGTCCACGCCGGCCCGCCTGACACCGAGCCAAACCAATACACCGTCCCCGCCGCAAACACCAGCCACGTCGGAACTCGCCCCAGCCAGGCGCACACGATCAGCGGCACGAGCGCCGCGGCCTGGAGGTACGCGTTGCCGGCGGTCCACAGTCGATACGACCCGAGCTTGCGAACGCCCCAGGGCGTCAGCAACTGGAGAATCGCGCACAGACAGATGGGAACCGTCGCGACCAGGCCGCTGGTCACCTGCGTGGCGCCGATCGCCAGCACAAACGCGGGAAACTGGTTCTCGGCCAGGCCGACCATCACCGAATACGCCGTGCCGTCGATGGCGGAGTGCTTGAGGTTGTGCCGGAGCTGGGACATGGGCGGGAGGGAGGGTAGGGGGAGGCCAAATGGCCAAAGCGCTGGAGCGCCAAATTGCCAAATGAAGAGGTGGCACGCGGCGGGTCGCGGAGTTACGGCGGCGGCGGCATCCAGATGGCTTCCAGCGCCGCGTCGAGTTTGTCGAGATATGGTGCATTCGCGTCGTATTTGAGTGCAGCGAGCCTGCTCGAAATCTGTGTGGGAGAACTGGCGTCACCGCCGAGCTGCTCCACACCTTCGAGCCTCCATCGCTCCTTGGGCTTGAGTCCCGGTTGGTCCAAGGCGGGCCTTGCGTACGCGGATTGGATTAGCAGCTCGCTGACGGGGTACTGAAGATATGAACCTCCCCAACGCTTCCATGGAATGCCGTCCATGTTGCGCGTGCCGCACGAGTTGTAGAACCTGGGTTCGGCGAGCAGAAACGCTCGGCCGTCGCCGAGGTCGCGGAGCACGACGACTCCTTGGGCCACGATGACACGAATGGCGGCATCGTATTTATCGGGGGCAACTTCCGCGCGCCGGTCAATGCCTGCGGGGCGGAATGTGCGGCCGTCCGCGAGTGTGATCGTGCCATCTTGAACGGTGGTGATCGCGATCGGCGATACCAGCGGGTTCTCTCGTTTCCAGACGTCGTAGTCGAAGACTCCGGCAACGGAGAGCACGTAGAGCGAAACGACGGCGATCAAGGCCGCGGCGGTTGCGATCAGAGTTGTTCGCGGCCCGCGCTTCATGCTGTGAGAGTCTATTCGTGGCTCTGGCCGATCGGATCGGGGCTTGGGCGTGGATCTTTCGCCCCCCGGCGGTGCGGCGCGTGTAGAACGCCGGTCAGCGATCGGGCGCGGCGGGGGATTCGGCGTCGTAGGCGGCCTTGAGGGCGGGCCAGTAGGGGCTCTTGTTCAGTTGTTCGAGGAATTCGCGCTTGAAGTCGGCGGCCTGGGATTCGTGGCCCGCGGAGGCGCGATCGAAGACCTGCCAGGCGAGGGCTTCGTGTCCGGCGTACATGAGATCGAGCATGGTTCGCCAGAGGGTCGGCGGCGGCCACTTGCTTGTGGGCGCTTTGTCGGCGTCATTGAGCGGCAGTTCGGTCAGGAGTTCGTCGATCGCTTCGGAAAGAGCCGGCGTGCGCGAGAGTTCGGCGGAGGGCTCAAAAGCAACGCCGTTCCAGATGAGCGCGAGATCGGGCGCGGGCGATTCGGCGAACGAGGCCTTCCAGTAACGGAAGGTCCAGTCGCTCAGCGTGAGGTGGGCCGGGCGACCTTCGGCGGGCGGGATGACTTGGACATCGGAGTCCAGACCTTCGACGCTTGCCAGGAGTCGGGGCGGATCGGCTTCGGTGAAGATGTGGAGCACACTGCAGCAGTGCGCGCCGCCGGTATATTCGGCGAGGAAGACCTCGGGGATGCCGTCGTCGGTGAGATCGACCTGGAGGAGCGTGGTGGGATCGAGGGGGTTAGTCTTGAGATTGCCGCGGAAGAAATCGCACCGGTCGCATTGGGGTCTTGGGTAGATTGAATCGAAGACGAGAGACGACTTCCACCAGAGCTGGGCGCGTGAGGCGAACGATTCGTTGTCCGGACGGCCGCCCTTGAGATAGACAATGCGCCAGTCGGCGTAGACGGACTCGTGATCGCGGACCCAGGTTCGGTAGCGGATGAGCCACCACGCCTGGCGGAAGGGCGAGGGCCATATGAGCCACGCGGGAAGGATGAGGATGGCGAGGAGCGCGGCGACGAAGAGCGGGATGCGGCGTTTGCGGGCGCGGGTGCGTGCGGCGGCGGGATCAAGGCCGCATTCGGGGCAGGGAGCGTCGGCGGCGAGGTCGCGGCGGGAGTAGGCGCAGTTGGGGCAGGTGTGTTTGCGCGGGGTGCGCGCGAGGTGGATGAGAGCGGCCAGGCCGAGCAGAGCGGAGAGCGTGCAGAGGATGGTGAAGAGGGTGGAGAGGAGCATAGGGAGGACGCGGCGCGACAATCAGTGCGGCCAGCGCCAGGCGAAGATGGCGCCGGTGATGAGGCCGTAGACGATGCCGTCGACGATGCGGAAGACGATGGTTCGCGTGTATGAGCCGTGCCAGATGCAGTTTGGGATGAAGGCGAAGGAGTAGGCGAGGATGCCGGCGGTGGCGACGACCTGGAAGACCTTGGCGAAGGGCGCAGGCGTGGGGAGCGCGACGCCGGCGAGGTAGGCGATCAGGGCGCTGACGATGATGTGGACGACGAGGGTGGCGATCATTTTGTCGCCGAGGGTGATGGGCGCGCGCCAGAGGCTGAGGTGGCCGACGGGCCCTTGCTCGAGCGCTTGCTTGACCTTTTCGGATTCCATGGCGGCGCGGGAGCGGAAGTCTGGGATGAGGTAGTTTCCGGGCTTGATGGCGAGTTTGCGGAAGGCATCCGTGAGCGCGTCTTCGTCGGCGGGTGGGAGGCCGATGAAGTCGCTTTTGTGATGAAGGGTCGGGCTTCCGAGGATCGTCGAGACGAACCAGACGACCACGGCGGAGAGAAGGATGGGGAGCCAGAGGGATGCGACGTCCATGTGGTTCCTTTCGCTTCGGCGCAGCGTACCAGCGATGGCGCGAAGGCATGTGGAGCGCGAGGTGGCTTGAAGAGCGCGCCACGGCACAGCGCTGGTGATCGGGGCGGGTCAGCGCGATTCGCACATCACCGATGTCAAAGACGACATGGGTGGCACGATGCCGGAGGTAAAGGTGAGTGCGTGCTACAGCGTCTTGCTGAGGATGGCGCTGGTGTAGTTGGTGTAGGGCCACTTCCAGAACTCGACGAAGCGGTAGCCGCGTTTGAGGTAGAAGTTTTTGAGCGCGGTGTCGGGGTCGGCCATGCTGAGGGCCAGTTCGGTCGAGCCGCATTCGCGGGCGCGGCGTTCGACGGTGTCGAGGAGGGCCTGACCTATGCCGCGGCCTTGGAGGTTGGTGTCGACGGCGAACTGCGAGAAGCTGTCGACGTGCGGCTGCTGGAACCAGGGCGGGCCCTGATCGGGCTCTTCCTCGTGGAAGAGGATGATGCCGACGACGCGCTCGCCGCGTGGGTGGGCGGGGTCCTTGAGGGTGGCGACGTAGCACTCGCCGGAGTTGCAGCGGCGCGCGGTGGTGGCGTCGTCCTGGCGGCCGGCGAGGGGCGCGAGGCCCATCGCGACCTGGGCGGCGTAGGCGCGGTGGAGGAGCTTGGTGATCTCGGGGATGGGGTCGCCATCACGCAGGCGGCGGACGATCGGCGAGTCGGGGGGCGCGTCGAGCGACGGCGCGCCTGGGGATGGCGCTGAAGTTGATGCGGCTGTTGGCGGGGTGACGCGCACGGGGCTTCCCGGCGGGACGGCGCGGGACTCGGATGGCGGCGTCGGGGCGGTCATGAGGAACAACTCTACACTGTCTCCTGTGAACAATCCCGACAAAAGCAGAGTGTTTACGAGCGAGCGTGGCGGCGGAATGGCGCCAGAGACCAAGGGCGGGGCGGCGGCGAGCGCGCCGACGCCGAATGCACCTACGCCGACCCGGGGCGCCACGCGGGTGCGGGTGAGGTATTGCGAGTGCGACTCGATGGGTGTGGCGCACCACGCGAGCTATGTGCCGTGGCTTGAGATCGGGAGGACGGAGCTGCTTCGCGCGACGGGGGTGTCGTATCGAACGCTGGAGTCGCACGGGGTGTTCCTGGTGATCGTGAAGCTGGACGTGCGGTATCGGCGGCCGATCCGGTATGACGACGTGGTGGAGGTGCGGACGAGTGTGGTGGGCGGCTCGCGGGTGAAGATCGAGCACGAGTATGAGCTGGTGGTGGTGGAGCGGGACGGCGAGGTGAAGGAGGAAGCGGTGGCCGCGGCGGCGACGACGCTGGCGTGCGTGGATGGAGAGGGACGGGTGAAGGAGCTGCCGGGGTGGTTGGTGGCGGAAGAGACGAAGAGACCAAGAGACGGCGAGACGAAGTGAAGAGGAGCGGCATTCGGCATTCGTGATTCGGCCTTCGAGAGGAAGAGACGTCGCGGAGTGAGCTTCTGTGGGTGATGACGCGACCAATCCGAACGCAACGCCGATCCGCCCCAAGCACGCGGTGTGCGTGAAGTGCGGCTATGAGTTCGGCGGCGGGGTTGCGCTCGAGAACGGGTATCTGGTTTGCCCGGAATGTGCGCACGCGTTTGATGTGCGCGGGGTCAGGCCGCGGCGGTCGGTGTGGCTCGTGCGGGCGTGCTGGATTCTTGCGGGGGTGGTGTCGGTGCTCGTGCCCGTGGCGGTGACGGCCGGGTTCTTTGCGACCGGAGGGGCGTTTGATTGGGTTCGCGCCCTGGTTGCGTGCGGCATCGTGGCGGCGATCGTCGTGCTTGTGTGGGTGATGAGGTGGGCCAAGCGGACGGTGATGCGACGCTGAAGACGCTGGCGCGGTATCGCTAGCTCAGCAGATCGATCGCCTTGCCGATGTCCGTGCATTCGATGATGGTGCCCTTGGCGGACTTGGCGAGGCGCTGGGTGTCGAGGCCTTTGACGCGCGGGACGAGGATTGTCGTGTAGCCGAGGCGGGCGGCCTCGAGGCAGCGCTGCTCCATGTGGGACACGGCGCGGACCTCGCCGCCCAGGCCAACTTCGCCGATGACGGCGGTGGCGGCGGGGAGGGCACGCTTGAAGTGCGCGCTGGCGATGGCGAGGGCGAGCGCGAGATCGGAGGCGGGCTCGACGACGCGGATGCC
>JABWBC010000148.1 GCA_013360695.1 Phycisphaerales bacterium | reverse complement strand
CGGGTGGCGGGGCGCGGGGCGAGCGTGACCGGGCGGCGGCGCAGCGCGAGCTGGACGAGATCCGGGCGCGGTACGAGAAAGACGCGCCGCACAAGGCGTTCGTCACGCACTTCAACAACATCGTGTTCGGCGAGGGAGATCCGTGTGCGCGGCTGATGTTCATCGGCGAGGCGCCGGGCGAGGAAGAGGACAAGACCGGGCGGCCGTTCGTGGGGCGCGCGGGGAAGCTGCTCAACGACATGATCGTGGCGATGGGGTTGACGCGCGAGGGCGTGTACATCGCGAACGTGCTGAAGACCAGGCCGCCCAACAACGCGACGCCGACGGGCGAGGAGTGCAAGCTGTGCAAGCCTTACCTGTTCGAGCAGGTGGCGGCGATCAGGCCGGAGGTGATCGTGACGCTGGGTCTGCCGGCGACGCGGACGGTGCTGGACACGACGGAGGCGATGGGGAAGCTGCGTGGGCGGTGGGCGGAGTTCCGCGATCCGCGCGGGCGGGTGGTGCCGGTGATGCCGACGTATCACCCGGCGTATCTGTTGCGGAACTACACGCCGGAGGAGCGCCGGAAGGTGTGGTCGGATTTGAAGATGGTGATGGAGAGGTTGGGGGGGTAAGCCCGAGGCGCTGGGCACGAGAGGGAGTCGGGAAGGGGAGTAGAGACGGAGCCGTGGAAAACGGAAGCTCGACGCGCCGCCGCGCCATGCGAGGAAAGAAGCGGCGTACATCGGGAGGATGACCTCGGAACTCGGCGTGGGTTCCGGGTGATGGCGATGCTCGGGCGATCCGTGTTGGACCTCACGGATGAAACTCAATCCCCGCTGCTTTCGATCGGGCGTTGTTCGTGCGGCGGCGGCCGCCGGTGGGCCGAACATCGAGGGCTCGTCGGCGCCGCTCCCGGGTTATCGCCCCCACTTCTCGATCGTGCTTGGAGCCGGGAGGTCGGCGCGGTAGCTTGGGACTTCCACCCGGGCGTCGGCGTATCGCGCGTCCGTGTGCATCGGAGGCCAAGTCATGCGTCGCATCCAGCTTGTCGTCCCTGTTTCGTGTGCCGCACTCGCTTCGCTCGCCGGGGCCCAGTGGCTCGGCGGGCCCGATATTCGTTCGCGCGACGGCGATGTTCCGATCCATCGCTTTGATTCGGATCGCCCGATCCTGGGCTCGCAGTTCAGCGATTCCACGACGACCCGCGCCAATGCCTTGTTCGTGCATGTCGGCGCCCATCCCGAGGCGGATGCGCACTCCGGGGCCGCGATGCTCCCCGACGGCGTGTCCGTCGTCGTCTCCAACCGCGACAGCAAGAACCTGGTCATCTTCAACACCACCACGCGCGGGCTGGTGAAGGCGATCGCGCTGTCGGGGACGCCGAACGGCGTCGCGGTGACGCCCGACGGAAGCAAGGCCGTCACGCCGAACATCCTGGAAGGGACGGTGTCGGTGGTTGACCTGGCTTCCGGGGTTGAAGCGACGGTCGCTCTGGCGGGGACGAATCCGCTCATCGCGCGCATCACGCCCGACGGGACCCGGGCCGTGGTGCAGGACAATACGACGCAATCGCTGTACGTCATCGACCTGGCGAGCGCGAGCCTGATCCGGACCATCCCAACCGCGGGCCGGATCGTGTACAGCGTGTCGGTCAATTTCGAGACCATGGCAACCGGCTCGGTTCCGACGGGCTTTGAGCTGGCGGACAACAACACCGCGATCATCGCGGACTATTTCAACGACAAGATCCTGATCGCGGACCTCTCGACGGGTGTGGTGAGTTCGATCACATCGCCCGACCAGCCGCGCTCGGTCGCGGTCAACGCCGCGGGCACCAAGGCCGTCGTGACGCACGTCGGCGCGACCCGCAAGCTCTCGGTTGTCGATGTCCCCGCCCGGCTCATCAGCTCGTCGATCTCGACGACCGCCGATCTTTGGGGCCCGGTGACGATGAACCCGGCGGGGACGCAGGCCGTCGTCGCGATCCAGAACAACTGCCGTGTCGTTGACCTTGCGACGGGCGTCGCCTCCGGCGACCTTGCGACCAACAGCGTGGACAATCTGTGGACGACATCCAATGGCCAGTACGTCCTGGCATCGGGCTTCCGCGGGAGCATCATCAGCTATGCGACGCAGACGATTCTGAAGGAGACCAACTACTTCGTGCTGTGCCCGCACGGCGCGGTCTCGCCGGTCTCCAGCCGCGCCGTCATGTTCAGCGACGTCTTTGGCGAGGATATGGTGGTCGTTGACACCAACGGCGCCTCGGGCTCGCTTCTCTCCGCCGGGCCGAGCGGTCCCACGCCCGAGGGCGATCGCTGCCGGACGGTCGCGGTGAGCGCGGACGGCACGCGCGCCGTCGCGGTCAGCCAGCAGAGCCAGTCCGCCGCTCTCATCAACACGCAGACGGGCGCGGTCATCGGGTGGGCCACGACGGGGCGTCGACCGGGCGGCGTGGCGCTCACGCCCGATGGAACCAAGGCCGTCGTCGCCAATCGCGACGGCACCGACGCGACGATCATCAGCCTGCCGTCGATGGGCGTCACCAACGTGCCCATCTCGACCCGCGGCGACGAGATCGAAATCTCTCCCGACGGTCAGTTCGCCTACATCGCGGTCGTGACGGGCGGCGACGGCGTGTGGCGCATCAACCTCAACACCAACACCGTCCAGGGCGCCAAGCTCGCGACCGGCGACATGGGCGGCGTGGGCTACGTCAACAGCCAGTTCAGCGGGATGACCCTCAGCCCCGACGGCAAGACGCTTGTCACCTGCAACTCGTTCACCAACAACATTTCGATCATCGATACGACGACCTGGAGCGTCGTGAAGACCCTCACCGTCGGCACGTTCCCGACGCGGGCCGCGTTCTCGCACGATAACTCGAAGATCTACATCGCCAACCGCGACAGCGACAATGTGTCGGTGGTGACCAACGCCGGCGCCGCGTCCAGCGTGTCGGGCACGATCGTCGCGGGCGACCAGCCCTACGAAATGGCCGTGAGCCCCGACGGCACGCGCCTCTATGTCTCCAACTTCGGCGCCAACAACGTCCGCGTCGTCAACGCCTCGACGCTCGCCACGCTCGCGACCGTCGCCATGCCCGCCGACCAGTACATCGCGGGCCTGCGCCTCACGCCCGACGGCACACGCCTCTACGTCTCGACCGGCAACGGCTCGGTCAGCATTTCGGCCAACTATTTCTGGCAGGCCCAGTCGGGCACGATCAGCATCATCGACACCGCGACCAACTCGGTCGTCGACGCCGCCACCACCGGGCGATCCAGCGCCATGATCGACATGAGCGCCGCGGGCAATCGCCTCGCGACGGCCGAATGCTGGGGCGACGGCGTGTCGGTCCTCTCGCGCTGCCGCGCCGACTTCAATGGCGACGGGTTCGTGAACGGCAACGACTACGACGAATTCGCGGAGCTGTTCGACATCGCCGACCCCGGCGCGGACTTCAACAACGACGGCTTCGTGAACGGCAATGACTACGACGAGTTCGCGGACGCGTTTGACCAGGGGTGTTGAGAAACGGCATCGGGGGCCGGGGCTCGGGCCTCAGGCCTTGAGCATCAAGTACATTGCACCGGAACAGACGCTTGCTCTACGCCCCCGACCTACCGGGGGCTTTTCATTGGCGCGTCACCATCCGCTGCGCGGGCCCGCACCAATCCAGCCAGACGTCGGCACAACACACGAGAATTCCGCCGTGAAACTGCTCGGCCCCGTTTCCCAACAACGCTGCGCCGGCGCTCGCCGCTCCCGCGGCACGATCGCACCAGCGCCGGCTGGGGGCTTTGTCCGATGCGGTATCTCCTGGCCATCCTCCTGCCGCCCGTCGCGGTGCTGTTCTGCGGCAAGCCGTTCCAGGCCCTGCTGAACCTCGTCCTCACCCTGTGCTTCTGGGTGCCAGGCATGGTCCACGCCATCCTCGTCGCCCACGACTATTACGAAGACCGGCGCGCCGAGCGCCTCTTCGCCCGCATGGGCGGCGTGATGTAGGCGGCCACAGAACGACACAGCAAGCCGGGCAGGGGTCGACGACTTCCGCATGGAAGTGAACGCCTCTGCCTTTGTCTTGGGTAGCGTGGCCAACCGCTGGAGTTGCAGGGCTCGACCATGCTCTTCTGCGTGCAGCTAATCTCGCCATATCTGGGCTTCGCTCACTTTGCCGCTGGAACCAAAGTCGATCAAAAGCCACTCAGAGTCAATCCCGAAAGGATGGCGTTCCTGCCCCAGAAAGTACACGAAGCGCTCTTGAGCAGCGAAGTACTCGGTCGAATCTTCGGAGCCAAGGAGCGCGCGAACCTCCTCCTTGTGATTTCCAGCGAGCAGCTTTCTCGCGAGCAGATCATCCACCATCCGCAACCGCACCGATTCCCACGAGAACTCGGGCTTTGACGACCGCCACCCCCCGGAGTCGAACTTCATCGGCGAGAAGTCAACGGTGGGCGAAATAATGCCCCGGAACCACCGCACACCAAACGCCGCCGTACCAACAAGCACGAGCACAACGATGGTCATCATCCAACGCCGCGAGTTCTTCGCGCGAATGGTTGCAGGTGGGGCACTCAAGGCGGAGACATGATAACAGAAGCGAGCGACGCTGGCGGTGACTGCTTCCGGCTCTTTCACCGCCGGGATCCGTCAACGCTCGCTGCGACCCCTGAACGTCGGACGGGCGGCATGGGCAAGTGTCTGCTTTCGCGACTCCGTGCCTTCTCTTCGTCTCTCCGTCTCATCCGCGATTTTCACTCAATACAGCACCCGCGCCCGGATCGTCTCCGCCAGCCCCTTGAGCCGCTTCACGATCTCCCCGGCGTTGCTCGGGTCGATGTCGAGCACCACGTAGCCGTACTCGCGGTCGGTCTGCAGATACTCGGCCGTGATGTTCGCGCCGAGTTCCGCGATCGTGCGGTGGATCGCGCTCAGGACGCCCGGAACGTTGCGGTGGAAGTGCAGGATCCGGTGCCGCCGCGATTGCTTCGGATCGTCCGTGTGCTGGTCGGGCAGCTCGACCTGCGGCACGTTCACCGCCCCCGTCGTCGTTCCCACGTTCACGAAGCGCAGCAGCTTTGTACACACGTCGTCCGCGATGCTCTCCTGCGCCTGTTCGGTGCTCCCGCCGATGTGCGGCGTCAGGATCACGTTGGGCAGGCCGCGCACCGGGCTCTCGAACGGATCGCCGCGCCCCGCCGGCTCCTCCGGGAAAACATCGAGCGCCGCGCCCGCGATCTTGCCGCTCTTGAGCGCCGCTGCCAGGGCGCCGAGCTCGACCACGCTCCCACGCGCGTTGTTGATCACGTACGAGCCCTGCTTCATCCGCGCCAGCTCGGCCTTGCCGATCATGTTCTTGGTGCGGCTCGTCGCGGGCACATGCAGCGTCAGCACGTCGCATTGCTCGAGGAGTTCGTTCAGCGACTTGCACGCGCGAGCATTGCCTAGCGGGAGCTTGGGCACGATGTCAAAGTACATTACGCGCATGCCCATCGCCTCTGCCAGGATCGACACCTGCGTGCCGATGTGCCCGTAGCCCACGATGCCGATCGTCCGCCCGCGGACCTCGTGCGCGCCCTCCGCCGACTTGTCCCACATCCCCGCATGCATCTCGCGCGTCTTGTCCACGAGGCGTCGGTGCAGCGCCACGGCCTCCGCGATCGTGAGTTCCGCGACCGAACGCGTGTTGGAGAATGGCGAGTTGAAGACCGCGATCCCGCGCGACGCCGCGCACGCGAGGTCGACCTGGTTAGTCCCGATACAGAAGCACCCGGCCGCGAGAAGTCGCGGCGCCTTGGCGAGGACTTCCTGCGTGAGCGCCGTCTTGGAACGGATGCCCACTAGGTGCGCGTCGGCGATCGCCTTTTCGAGGGCCGCGCCTTCCAGCGCCTTGGCGAAGGTGCGGACCTTGAAGCCCTCGCGCTCCAGCATCGCGGCCCCGTGGGGATGGACCCCCTCCAGCAGCACCGCGGTGATTTTCTCTTTCGGGTACGACGTCTTCATCTCAAGCTCCGCGGTTCTTCAACGGCAATCCGGTACAGGGGCGAGCGGCGGGCGACGAATGCGAATCAAACCAGACCATTCCTATCGGCACTTTCAGCCTGCGGATTGCGATTGGCACGATCGCGCCCCGAAGTCGACGAGGCTTCCCCTCCCCGTCCCCCGATCATCGTTCATTGCGAACCAACAGCCGTCGCGTTTGTGTCACGCGCCGTCTCCGCCTTCGCGTCCGGCGCGATGCTGACGATTCCGCGCCAGATGAGCAGCCCCATCACCACGCAAAGCGCCAGGCGGTACCAGCCGAACGCCGACAGCCCGCGCTTGTTGAGAAAGCCGACCAGCCACTTGACGGCGAGCGCCGCCGATATCGCCGCGAACCACACGCCCAGGGCGCACGCGCCCCAGCCCAGGCTCTGGAAGAGGTTGGGCCCACCGGTGTCGTGCGCGTGCTTGAGGTTCTTGAGCAGGCTGTACACCGACGCCGCGCCGAGTGTCGGCAGGCCGAGGAGGAAACTGAACTCCGCCGCCGCCGCCGGCGCCAGCCCCGCCAGGTACCCGCCCGTGATCGTCATCATCGAGCGGCTGGTGCCCGGCCACATCGCGATGCACTGCAGACACCCGATCCCAAACGCCTGCTTGATCGTTACGTCTTCCACGCCGCGCCGATTCCCGTGCGACGGGATGCCGAAGCGCCCGCGCCGCCACTGCTCCAGCGCCATCATGTACACGCCGCCCACCGCCAGGGCCATGAGCACCGGCACGGGAAAGAACAAGTACCGCTCGATCATGTCGTGCAACAGGAACCCGACGATCGCCGCCGGAAGAAACGCCACCACCAGGTTTACGAACAGCCGCAGGCCCGCCGGATCCTTGCCGAACACGCCGCGGAGCATCTGCATCACCCGCGCCCGATAGAGCCCGAGCACGGCCAGGATCGCGCCGCCCTGAATTACGATGTTGAAGTCATCCACGGCCTGCTTTGTCGCGCCCCCGTCAAGCCCCAGCAGCGACGACGTGATGATGAGGTGCCCGGTCGAGCTGATCGGGAGGTACTCGGTGATCCCCTCCACCAGCCCGAGAACGATCGCGTGCCACCATTCCAAGCGGAGTCCCTTCCTTCGTGCCGCGCACCGCGCGGGCGTGACTCTACGATCGGTCGTGACGCCCCGCCCGCTCAATTTGATCCCGATCGATCGCGCCGACGACCCCCGCGTCGCCGACTACCTCAACATCCGTGATGCGCAATTGGCCGACGGTTTTTCCCCCGCCGGCCCGCGGTACATGGCCGAGGGAGAGCTGGTCGTTGAAACCATGCTCCGCGCCGCCCGCTCCGCGGAATCCGTGCTCCTGCTCCCGCCCCGCCTGGAAACCATGGGCTCGTTGCTCGCCCAGCACCTGGCGCCTGAGACCCCTGTCTACATCGCGTCGCAATCCGTCATGGACGCCATCGTCGGCATCCACCTTCACCGCGGCGTGCTCGCCCTGGGGAAACGCTGGCCGCTCCCGCCGCTCCCCGAGGTCCTCCGCGATGCCACCAGCCTCTTGGTCCTGGAGGACCTCGCCAACCACGACAACATGGGCGGCCTGTTCCGCACCGCCGCCGCCCTGGGAGGTCAGCGCCCCGCGATCATCCTCAGCCCGCGCTCCTGCGATCCCCTCTACCGCAAGTCGCTCCGCGTCTCGATCGGCCACGCCCTCCATGTGCCCTACACCATCGCGACCGATTGGCCGCGTTCCCTCGATGCGATCGCCGCCGCCGGCTTCACGACCGTCGCCATGACGCCGTCCGGCTCGATCGATCTCCGCGAGCTTTCCGCGAGCTCCGCCCGCCCGGCGCGCCCCGCGATCGTGCTCGGCACGGAAGGCCGCGGCCTGTCCGACGACGCGATGTCGCGCTGCGCGCTCCGCGCCCGCATCGCCATGCACAACAACGTCGATTCACTCAACGTCGTCATCGCCGGCGCGATCGCGCTGCACGCGCTGGCGTGATGGGGACGCGAGGCGTGTTTGTCAGGCGTTCTTCAGCCGCCGCAGCGCCATGATCCGCGACTCGGTCGGCGGATGGCTGGCAAACAGGTTGAGGATCGAGCGTCCGGTGAAGGGCTCGACGATGAACAGGCTGTTCTGGGCCGGGTTGGGCTGCACCAGCGGGATGCGCTGCGAGTACGCGTCGAGCTTGGCCAGCGCGCCGATCAGCCCGTCGGGCGTGCCGGCGATCGCAGCGCCGTCGGCGTCGGCGACGTACTCGCGCGAGCGGCTGATCATGGCCTTGAGCATCGCCGCCCCCACCGCCGCGAAGATGAACGTGAAGAGCGCGACCAGGGGATTCCCGCCCTCGCGGTTGTTCCCGCCGCCCAGCAGCATTCCCCACTGGGCGATGTACGCCAGCACGCCCGCGATGGTCGCGGCGATGCAGCTCGTCAGCGTGTCGCGGTTCTTGATGTGCGCCAGCTCGTGCGCGATCACGCCCTCCAGCTCGTGATCGTCCAGCAATCGGATCGCGCCCTCGGTCACCGCGACCGCGGCCTTGCTCGGCGAGCGCCCGGTCGCGAAGGCGTTGGGCGCCTCGTGCGGGCAGACGTACACCCGCGGCATCGGAAGCCCCGCGCGCTGACGCAGGCGATCGACGGCCCGATAGAGCTGGCCGGCCAGGCCCGGATCACCCGCGTGGACCTCCTGACCGCGCATGGTCACGATCGCGATCTTGTCGCTGAAGAACCACGCGATGACGTTCATCACCCCGCCGAATACCAGCGCAACGATCATCCCCTGCTTGCCATAGAGCGAGCCGACGGCCAGGATCAGGCCGAACATCCCTCCCATGAGGAGTGCCGTCTTCACGTTGTTCACAAAGCGTGTCATCGAAACTTCTCCAAACCAGCCCCCACGGCCCGCGATCGATCGCCCGGACTTGCGGACCCGCGGGTCCGGGCACGCCGCGGCGCGCACCGCAAAGAACGCCCTGCATACGCCGCGCCAATCGATCGGTTCGTTCGACGGATTCGTTCGGAATCCGCGCGTGGATGTTGAGCCTTACCACGCTCCCGGCGGACGCCTGCGCAGCATCGTCAGCAGCACCGGCGCGCCGATGAGCGGCGTGATCACACCGATCGGCAGCCTTCCCGACGCCAAATCCAACGCTTTCACAAGCGAATCGGCACCAATCACAAGCGCGGGGCCTGCGCACAGCGAGCCGAGGATCACGCCCGCGTGGCGCGGCCCGGCGGCGAGGCGCACGACGTGGGGACAGATCAGCCCCACGAACCCGATCGGGCCTGCCAGAATGACAGCCGCCGCCGTAAGCACGCCCGACGAAATGAAGAGCGCGACGCGCAGCGCGTGCAGCGGAACTCCCAGCGCCGCGGCCTCGTCGTCCGCGAGCGACGCGCGGTCCATCAGGCTCGATGCGCCC
>JABWBC010000147.1 GCA_013360695.1 Phycisphaerales bacterium | reverse complement strand
CGATCGGTTCGTCGTCGGCTCGCACGACGACGGTTCCTGCTGGCCCGCGCTGCTCGAGGGCGCGGAGTGCGTCGTCCACAACAGCATCGACTGGGCGCCGCTGCGGGCCAGGCCGGTGGACCTGGCGTCGCACCTGCGGACGAACCTCGACGCCTCCATCCGCCTGCTGCACACCTCCGCCCCGCGCCAGTTCGTTTTCATCAGCACCATCGCCGTCCACCACGACATGCTCCCCCGTCCGAAGGATCACGCCGGACGGAGCGTCGTCACCGAGGACCACCCGCTCCGCCCGAACTCGGTCTACGGCGCGCACAAGGCCGCCGTCGAAGCCTTCCTGTGGGCGGAGCACTTCGGCTCGGGCCGAAACACCTGCGCCCTTCGCCCGTGCGGGGTCTACGGCGTCGAGCCGAACCCCGCCGACTCCCACGGCGCGGACATCATCGCCGAACTGCGCAAGACCGGCCGCTACTCGAAGCCCGGCGGCGGGAAGTGGGTCCACGTCGAGGATGTCGCCGCGGCGGTCGCGGGCGCGGTCGAAGCGGGCTTGACCCGCGGCTGGAAGGCGGCCTTGGAAGTCGAGCAGCGTGAACTCGTGCGTCTGCGTCACACGGCGCCGGCGAAAGCAGCCCTTGAAGCCTTTTTCGCGCGGAGCGCGAAGAAGTAGTCCCATCCTGACCTGCCCGTGCCTGCACGGGCTTGACGGAGTTTTCCGATGTCGACCCCCGATCTGAAGAACCTCAAAGGCCTGAAGGAAGCCGACCGGAAGCTGATTGAAGAGGCCGAGTCTTGGCTCGGGCCCGATCCGTCCGAGATGGGCGCGGTGAAGAACCTCTTCTGGGGCAACATGCGCGAGGAGTTGTACTTTCCGTATCCCTCGCAGGACGCCCGCGAGCAGGCCGAGTGCGATCAGCTCATCGCCCGTCTCGATGAGTATCTCCGCACCGAGCACCCTGCGGTGGCAATCGACCAGGACCAGGAAATCCCTCGCTGGGTGATCGACAAGCTCTTCTCGATGGGCGTGCTTGGCATGACCATCCCGAAGGAGTACGGCGGGCTGGGCATGGGCATCACGGCGTACAACCGCGTGCTCGAGCGCCTCGGCTCATACTGCGGCTCCACCGCCGTGCTCGTGTCGGCCCACCAGTCGATCGGTTGCAAGGCCGTCATGCTCTTCGGCAATGAAGAACAGAAGAAGAAGTGGCTCCCCCACCTGGCCAAGGACTGGCTGAGCGCGTTCTGTCTCTCGGAGCCAAACGTCGGCTGCGACGCGGGCGGGCAGGAGACCACCTGCGAAAAGACGCCCGACGGCGAGTACTACATCCTCAACGGCGAGAAGAAATGGGCCACCTCCGGCGCCATCTCCGGCCTGTTCACCGTCATGGCCAAGCAGAAGATCACCGATCCCAAGACCGGCAAGACCAGCGAACGCGTCACAGCCCTGGTCTGCACGCCCGACATGGAAGGCATCGACATCTTCCAGAAGAACCGCAGCAAGTGCGGCATCCGCGGCACATGGCAGGCCCGCATCCGCTTCACCAACTGCCGCGTCCCGAAGTCCCACCTGCTCGGGCAGGAGGGCAAGGGCCTGAACATCGCGCTCTCGTGCCTCAACTACGGTCGCTGCACGCTCAGCGCCGGCATGCTGGGCGGCGCGCGACGCGCCCGCGACCAGGCGACCAAGTGGGCGACGACCCGCTTCCAGTTCTCGCGCCCGCTCGCCGATTTCGAGCTGGTCCGCAAGCGCATTGCCAACATGTCCGCCCTCGATTACGCCATGGACGCCGTGCTCTACATGACCACGGGCATGCTCGACCGCCACGACAAGGACATCCAGGTCGAGACCGCGGCGTGCAAGGTCTTCGTCTCCGAGATGGGCTGGCGCGTCGTCAACGACGCGATCCAGATCATGGGCGGCGAGAGCTACATGACCGAGAACGAGGTCGAGCGGATCTTCCGCGATTCGCGCATCAACCTCATCGTCGAGGGCGCCAACGAGGTCATGCAGGCCTACGTGCTCTTCGCCTACGGCGGCAAGCAGCTCGCCGAGTACATGATCGGTATCCGCGACGCCATGGGCGTGCAGCCCGACAACTCCGCGATCGCCAACCTCATGGGCTCGATCAAGGGCGTCTTCAACTTCAAGCTCCTCGGGCGCGCCATCCCGCTGGCGCTCGAGGTCTTCCTGGGCATCCGTGGCAAGCTCCCGCAGATCAACAAGCTCTCTCCCGAGCTTCGTCCGATCGGCGAGCGCCTTTGCCGCCTGATCCGCGAGCACAGCTACCAGTTCAAGCAGATCAGCAAGAAGCTCGACGTCAAGATCATGGATCGCCAGTGCATGCAGGCCCGCATCGCGGACATCGCGATGTGGCTCCACGCCTGGGCGTGCACGCTGAGCAAGCTCGACATGGACATGCGGGCCCACGCGGGCAACGACAAGGACACCGAGTGGATGCGCGACAAGGCGGCCGCGATCCACTTCTTCGACATCGCGGAGCTGTCGATCCACGAGTGCTTCCGCGCGATCTACGAGAACGCGGACGAGTCGATGTCGGCCGCCGCCGACGCCGCCCTCAGGCACAGCGACACGCTCCCGAACAAGCTCTTCGCGATCCCCGAGCGCTCGCAGAACGCCAAGGGCACCGGGCGCGTCCCGGGCCAGTCGGGCATCAAGCAGTTCCCGGGCGACAAGCACGCAACCGAAGCGGCCGCGTCGCGGTAAATTGATCGTCGGAAGTCCGATCCACGGAGGGGACGCCGGTCCCCTCCTTTTTCTTTTCCCAATTCGCCGGTTTTCGAGGCCCTCGTGGAGAATCCGATGAACGCTCGCGCTTTGCTTGCCGTCACGCTGCTGACGGCTTCGTCGTTTGCTTCGATCGCACGGGGCTGGCCGGTCGCGCTGGTCGCAACCACGCCGGCCGTTGCCGAATCGCACCGCGCCCTCGCCGACGCCGACGGCCTGTGGAAGGGTGCGATCGAACTCCCCGGCGCGAACCTCAACGTCGAGGTCACGCTCAAGGACACCGCGACGGCGCCGAGCGGCACGATCACGATCCCCCAGCAGGGTGCCAAGGACCTGCCGCTCTCGGACGTTTCCATGAAGGGAAGCGACGTTTCTTTCAAGATCGCCGGCGTGCCGGGCGACCCCACGTTCAAGGGCGCGATCGCCGGCGACGGCTCGAAGATCAAGGGCACCTTCACGCAGGCGGGCGGCTCGTTCCCCTTCACGATCACGCGTGAAGCCGCGATCACCAAGGCCGCCCAGGACTCCCTCGCCGATTTCCAGTCGTGGCTCGACACGACCCGCGAGGCGTGGAAGGTTCCGGGGTGCTCCATCGCGATCGTGAAAGATGGCAAGGTGCTCGCGACCTTATGCTCGGGCCTGCGCGACGTTGGGAACAAAGAGCCCGTCACTCCCCAGACGCTCTTTGCGATCGGTTCGTCGTCCAAGGCGTTCACGACGTTCGTGCTCGCGCAGCTTGTCGACGAGCACAAGCTCGACTGGGACAAGCCCGTCATCAACTTCGCCCCGACGTTCCGCCTCCATGACAAGGCCGTCACGCAGCTCATCACGCCGCGCGACCTGGTGACGCACCGTTCGGGCCTGCCTCGCCACGACCTTTCGTGGTACAACTCGAGCGCCACGCGCGATGAACTTGTCGGACGGCTGGCGCACCTCAAACCCAGCAAGGACTTCCGCACCGACTGGCAGTACAACAACTTCATGTTCCTGACCGCCGGTTGGATGGCCGAAAAGCTCACGGGCAAGTCGTGGGAAGACAATGTCCGCGAGCGGATTTTCACCCCGCTGGGCATGAACAACTCGAACTTCTCCGTGAAGGAGTCGCAGAAATCAAGCGACTACTCGCTCCCGTACGCCGAGCGTGACGACAAGGTCGTCGCGATCCCTTTCCGCGATATCAGCACCATGGGCCCCGCGGGCTCCATCAACTCCAGCGCGGAGGAGATGGCCCGGTGGGTCGTTTTCCACCTCTCCGACGGCAAGCACGACGGCAAGGTCCTGCTCCAAAAGTCCACGCTCGACGACCTCCACACCGCCCGCATCACGCTTCCCGGCGGCGGCGAATCCGGCAACAAGGACGTGCATGGTCAGGCCTACGCCCTCGGTTGGTTCACCGATGTCTTCCGCGGGCATCGACGCATCCACCACGGCGGCAACATCGACGGCTTCTCGGCTCTGGTCTCATTTCTCCCCGAGGAGAACATCGGCGTGGTGGCTCTCACCAACCTGAGCGCCAATCCCTTGGGAGCGCTGGCTGTCGCCAACATCTATGAGCGGCTGCTCGGACTGGAGCAACGCGACCGGAGCACCGAGTCGCTCCGCGAGATCGCGGCCGTCAAGGCCCAGGTGGAGCAATCCAAGGCCGCCAAGAACCTCACCAGGCGCGACAACGCACCCATGCTCCATCCGCTCGGCGAATACGCCGGCGAGTACTTCGACGAGGGCTACGGCACGATCACGATTACCGAGTCCGCCGGCGCCCTCAAGCTCCTCTACAACAGCATCCCCGGTCCTCTCGAGCACGTTCACTTCGACACCTTCGCCATCGGCAAGGACGAGAAGGACCCCGTCTTCGAGGGCACCAAGCTCTCGTTCGTCACGGGTGTCGACGGCTGGGTCGAATCCATCCGGATCAGCATCGACCCCACCACCGACGAGGTCTATTTCAAGAGGCTCCCCGACAAGAAGTTGAGCGATGCGGCGTACCTCGCCCCATTCGCGGGCGAGTACGCGCTCGGCCCGCAGGTCGTCAAGATCGAGCTGCGAGGCAACGCGCTCGTTGCTTCGCTTCCAGGCCAGCCTGAATATGAACTGATCACCAAGCACCTCGGTTCGTTCTCGCTCAAGGGACTTTCGGGCTACGACGTGGTATTCAAGACCGACGAGGCGGGCAAGGTCACGCAGGCCCTCTTCGTCCAGCCGAACGGCACGTTCCCCGCGACCAAGAACTAGCGCCCGCGCACGAATTGATGCTTTGAGCCCGGCGGCACTTGCGGCCGCTGGGCTTTGCTACTACACTTGTCGTAGATTGCGCGATCGGAGCCCTTCCCATGCCGCGTCGATGTACATCCCTCGCACTCGCCACCCTTTCAATCCTTTGTTCTGCATTCGCGTCGCCATGCTCCGGGCGACAAGAGGGAGACCCGTCGCCGGCGCAAACACCTTCTCCCGCCGCTGCTCCGGACCCCGCTCATGTCGCCTGGCTCCGCGCCCACGCAACGCCGATCTCGCTCGCGCCCGCCGAGCCCGACGCTTTCAATGACCTCAAGCCCCTCATGGCGGCCATCGGCGATTCGACGATGGTGCTTATGGGCGAGCTGACGCACGGCGACGCGGAGGCCTTTGCTCTCAAGGTCCGCTTGGTGAAGTTCCTTCACCAGCAGATGGGCTTCGACGTGCTGGTGTGGGAGTCGGGCCTGTTCGATTGCGAGGAGATGAACGAAGCGATCGCTGGCGACAAGCCGATCGCCGACGTGGCCCGCATGGGCGTGTTCAGTCACTGGTCGCAGGGCGTCGAGTCGTTCCCTGTGTTTGAGTACGCGCGATCAACCCAGAACACCGCCCGCCGATTGCGCATGTCGGGCTTTGACATTCAGAACTCCGGTACGGCCGGGTGGTCGATGTATCCAACTTTCGCCGGATGGCTCTCCGACCCGCTGGTCATCACGAACGAGGTAAAGACCTATCTCGAATCGCTCTTCGCCGACGCCCGAAAATTGTCGCAGGCCGCCGACCCACAGGCGGAGCAGCGTCGAATCGACCTGGCGCTACGCACGCTGGCGCCATCGCTGGCCGACGCCCACCGCTCGCATCGTGACGAGATCATCGCGGCCTTTGGCGAGCGTGAATACGTCTATCGCCAGCGCTGCCTCGACAACGCCGTCGCCTTCGGCGAGATGATGGCCGCCAACGAGAAATACCAGCAGTCCCAGTCGGGGGAGGACTTCCGCTGGGCCTACAACGTGCGCGAGGCCGCCAACGCCGAGGTGCTTCTGTGGCTCGCGCGCGAGCGCTATCCCGATCGTAAGCTCATCGTCTGGTGCCACAACGCGCACCTCTTTGTCGGCGTGACCGGACTGGTCAACATCGGCGGCGCGGACCTTCCCGCGAACGCCCAGACCGACAGCCGCGGACGGGTTCTCAACGTCATGGACTCCACCGGACGGGCCGTCAAGCAGGCACTCGGCGACAAGGCCTACGTGCTCGGCGTTATGGCTCACTCGGGCACCTGGTCGTGGCTTGGCAACCCACCGATCGACTACGCCGCCGCGGAGCCGGGATCGATGGAGGAACTGCTCCACGCCGTCGGCTCGCCCTCGCTCTTCCTCGACCTTCGCCCGGTGCGGGCCGACGCTTCGCACTGGCTGAACCAGCCACGCCCCGGACGGATCAACCAGCAGCAGCCGGTGTCGTCCCAGACCGCATGGCCCAAGGCCTACGACGGCGTGCTGTTCATCGATAGAATGAGCCCTCGCCACCAGCGGCCCTAGCGAAATTGCGCCCCCAGTTCAAGCGAGGAAGCCGCCCGAAATCGGCCCGAAGCACGCCCCGTCCTGACCCGCGCCGCGCGCGTGCCTAGCCTTCCATCAGCGACGATTTCCAAACCCCACCCGCCGTCGCGGGCAGGAGTTCGACATGCCCATCAAGACCGTGTACACCGCCCAGATCGACCACCTGCAGATCCTCGACGAGAACGGCGTGCTGGACGAGAAACTCGCCAAGGACACGCTCAGCGACGAGCAGGTGCGATACCTCTACGAGTTCATGATCACCTGCCGAGCCTTGGACGAGGTCGCGTTCAAGCTCCAGCGCTCGGGACGCATGGGCACCTACCCGCAGAACAAGGGCCAAGAGGCCAACGCCATCGGCTCGGGCTTTGCCGCCAAGAAGGGCGTCGACTTCCTCGTCCCCTGCTATCGCGAAAACGCCGCCCTGTTCCTCCACGGCCTGCCCATGCACTACATCCTTCTGCACTGGATGGGCGACGAACGCGGCAACCAGATCCCCGAGGGCGTGAATATGACGCCCCTCTCGATCCCGATCGGCACGCAGATGCTCCACGCCACCGGCATCGCCTGGGCCTTCAAGCTCCGCAAGGAGGCCCGCGTCGCGATCACCTATTTCGGCGACGGCGCGACCAGCGAGGGAGACTTCCACGAGGCGATGAACTTCGCCTCGACGCTCCAGGTGCCCTGCGTCTTCTATTGCCAGAACAACCAGTGGGCAATCTCGGTCCCGCGCGAAAACCAGATGAACTCCGAGACCGTGGCGCAGAAAGCGATCGCCTACGGCATGCCGACCATCCAGGTCGACGGCAACGACCTCTTCGCCGTCTACAAGGCCACGCGTGACGCGATCGAGCGTGCCCGCGCCGGCGGCGGACCATCGTTTATCGAGGCCGTCACCTATCGCCTCGCCGACCACACCACCGCCGACGACGCCCGCCGCTACCGCGACCCCAACGAGGTCGAGGCGTGGATGGGAAAGGACCCCATCATCCGCCTGCGTAAGTACCTCGAGGGCAAGGGCCTCTGGAACGCCGAGCTGCAGGCGGCCCACGAAGAAAAGTCCCGCGCGATCGTCGCCGAGGTCATCAAGACCGCCGAGGGCATCGCCAAGCCCTCGACCGACGATATCTTCGATTACACCTACGCGACCCTGACTCCCAACCTCGAGGTTCAGAGGAGAACGATGCGGACGGCGAGCCTGGCGCAGGATCCGCAGCAAGCCGGATTGAACAACCCCGTCAACGCGTGATCAACAAGCCTGACTCTTTCGGTATCGCCAAGTCCAAATCGACTCAGCCGGAGCTCCCCATGCCCCGTACCCCGATGATGATTGAAAAAGGCCTCACCCTCGTCGATGCCATCAACGAGGCCCTCTACCAGGAACTCGAACGCGACCCACGCGTCGTCCTCTTGGGCGAGGACGTCGGCCTCAACGGCGGCGTCTTCCGCGTCACCGACGGCCTGCAGAAGGTCTTCGGCCCCGACCGCGTCGCCGACACGCCCCTCGCCGAGTCCGGCATCATGGGCACCGCGATCGGCCTGGCCATGGCCGGCATGCGCCCCATCCCAGAGATCCAGTTCGAGGGCTTCCTCGGGCCCGCCTACGACCAGCTCTGCAACCACGCCGCCCGATACCGCACCCGCACACGCGGCGCGATCACCATCCCGCTCACCGTCCGCGTCCCCTGGGGCGGCGGCATCCACGCGCCGGAGCTTCACTCCGACTCGCCCGAAGCGATCTACGCCCACACACCCGGCCTGAAAGTCGTCTGCCCCAGCACGCCCAGCGACGCCAAGGGCCTGCTCCTCTCCGCGATCCGCGACCCCGACCCCGTCGTCTTCTTTGAACCCAAGCGCGTCTATCGCTCCTATCGCGAGCAGGTCCCCGAGGGCGACTACACCATCCCGATCGGCCAGGCCAAGGTCGTGCAGGAAGGCAGCGACATCACCGTCATCACCTGGGGCGCCAACGTCTTCCAGTGCCTTGAGGCCCTCGACAAGCTCCCCGACGATGTCTCCGTCGAGCTCATCGACCTGCGCACCATCTCGCCCGTCGACACCGACACGATCGTTCAGTCCGTGCAGAAGACCGGCCGCTGCGTCGTCGTGCAGGAAGCCCCCAAGACCTGCGGCATGGCCAGCGAGCTCACGACGCTGATCCAGGAGCACTGCTTCCTGTATCTCAAGGCGCCGGTGCAGCGCGTCACGGGCTTCGACACGATCATGCCCTACTACAAGCTCGAGCTCGATTACCTCCCCGACGCCAAGCGGATCGTGGAGACGATCGGCCTGACGATGGCGTACTGAACGAGGCACTGGGCATCAGGCATCAGGCACTTGGCGAAGAGCCAGAACCCCTGAATTCGTTCGGGGGCTTTTTCGTGCTTTCCCGACTTCAATGGGACTGTTCACGAACTCGTGCAAAGCAACTGGGATCGCACGCTCCCAGCGTTCACTCTCCCCCGCCCCGGCGCTATTCTTCTTTCCCGTTATCCGCGGCCGTCGTTGGCTCCCTTTCACTCCGCTGAGGCCTCGCCATGGCTCACCACAAATCCGCCGATCCCAACATCTTCATCCTCCCCGACCTGGGCGAGGGCGTCCACGAAGCCGAGCTCATCAAATGGCGCGTCGCCGTCGGGCAGGCCGTCAATGAGCACGACATCCTCGCCGAGATGGAAACCGACAAGGCCCTCGTCGAAGTCCCCTCGCCGCGCACCGGCGTGATCAAGGAACTCCACGGCACGGAGGGCGAGATCCTCCACGTCGGCAATCCCCTGGTCAGCTACGAAGGTGCCGGAGCCGCGGCCTCCGCCGTCGCCGCCTCGCCCGCCCCCAAGGCCGCCGCGCCCGAACCCTCGTCCAACGGCTCCGCTCACGTC
>JABWBC010000018.1 GCA_013360695.1 Phycisphaerales bacterium | reverse complement strand
AGCTCGAACGCGCCGATCGTCATTCTGTACGCGAACGTGCCCGTGCGCCCGCGCGATCTGTCGCGACGGGCGATCGGGCGACTTGTGGAGACGGGCGCGGACTCGGTGCAGAGCTTCTCGCGCGTCGGCAAGCATCACCCGTGGTGGATGGTGCGCGTAGGCGAGCACGGCGAGCTCGCCGCGTGGGAGGGCGACACGCTATTCCACGGCGTGTATCGGCGCCAGATGTTGCCGCCGGCGTTTGTGCCCGACGGCGGTGTGATGGTCGTGACGCGGCGTGCGCTCCTGCGCGAGATTCCGGGCGTGCCCGACGGGCCGCACGGGTTTCTCGGGCGCGATCGGCGCGCGATCGAGACCAACGAGGGCGACGTGATCGATATTGATGCGCCGATCGACCTGGTCGTCGCGAACGCGGTGCTGTCGTCGCGGTCCGCCCCCGGCGCGGGGATTCAACGTTGTGTGATGGAGAAGTCGGCATGAAGATCGGCGATCGCAGCATCGGCGAGGAGTTTCCGCCCTACGTGATCGCGGAACTGGGCGTGAACCACGACGGCTCGCCGGAGCGGCTGATGGAGCTCGTGCGCCTGGCGGCGGGGACCGGCGTGGACGCGGTGAAGTTCCAGTACTTCGAGGCCGAGCGGCTCATGAGCCGCGCGTCGCGCCTGGCGAAGTACCAGGAGGAGTCCGGCGAGCGCGACCCGATCGAGATGCTGCGCCGCCTGGAGACGCCGATCGACGCGCTGATGGCGGCGGGCAGGCTGGCGCACGTGCTCGGGCTCGACGCGATCGTGACGGTGTTCAGCGTGGAGTTGTTCGAGTCGGCACGCAGGTTCCGCTGGGATGCGTACAAGACGGCGTCGCCCGACATCATCAACCGTCCGCTGTTGCGAGCCGCGATGGACACGGGTCGGCCGGTGATCGTGAGCACCGGTGCGAGCACGATGGACGAAGTGGAACGCGCGGGGTCGTGGCTCGTGCCCGCCTCGGCGCGATCGATGTTCCTGCAGTGCGTGAGCTCGTACCCCGCGCCGCCCGGGGAGCTCGGGATCGAGGGGTTCGTCGCGATGCGCGATCGTTTCGCGGGGTGCCCGACGGGATACAGCGACCACACGCCGGATGTTGAGACCGGCGCGAGGCTGGTCCGCCTCGGCGCGTGCGTGCTCGAGAAGCACATGACGTACAGCAATCGCGCCGCGGGCCCCGATCACTCGGCGTCGCTCGAGGCGGGCGCGATGCGCCGCTATGTCACGCTCGCGCACGCCGCGTGGGAGCACGTGTCAGCCTACGGCGTCGACGAATGGCAGGGCGAGCGGAGCAAGCGTGTGCTCGATTGCGAGCGCGACGTGCGAAGCGTCTCGCGCCAGTCGATCGTGGCGGCCAGGGCGATCACACGCGGGAGCACGATCACGCGCGACATGCTCACGATCAAGCGCCCGGGCGCGGGGCTCGAACCCTGGATGATTGAGAGCGTGGTCGGACGCGTCGCGGCTCGCGATCTCGTGCCCGATCAGCCGATCAACGAGGCGGACCTCGCGTCGAGCGCCGCGTTGAAGGCGTCGGCATGACGGGCAAGCGTCCGGTCGCGGTTGTCACGGGTTCGCGGGCGGATTTCGGCCTGCTCCGCCCGGTCTTGCGCGCGATCGCGGCGCGCGAGGAGCTCGAGCTTCTCGTGTTCGTCGCGGGCTCGCATCTGGTGCCGCCCGCGACGACGCTGCGCGATGTGAAGGCGGAGTTTCACGTCGCGGAGCTGATCCCGATGCAGACGGTGGGGCGCGTCGGGCGCCTCGCGGACGCGGAGAGTGTCGGGAAGGGCGTCTCGCTCACGGCCCGAGCGATCGAGCGGCATCGTCCCGAGTGGATCGTCGTGCTGGGTGATCGCATCGAGGCGTTCGCGGCGGGGTCGGCCGCGGCGGTCGCGGGAGTTGGTCTCGCGCACATCCACGGCGGGGACCGGGCCGAGGGCGTGGCGGACGAATCGATGCGCCACGCGATCACGAAACTCGCGCACGTTCACTTCGCCGCCAGCCGCGAATCGCACGATCGCATCCTGCGTCTGGGCGAGCCCGACGAGCGTGTGTACCTGGTTGGTTCGCCCGCGATCGACGAGCTGGCGTCGATGGAGATGATGAGTGAGGAGACGTGGCGCGATCTTGGCTCGCCGCGGACGCTGGCGCTCCTGCACCCCGCGGGCCTAGGCGACGCGCGCGAGCGTGCGATCGCGGCGGCGGTGTTCGACGCGGCGATCGAGTCGCCGCCGGTGCTGGCGCTCATGCCTAATCTTGATCCGGGGCGTGATTCGATCATGGGCGAACTTCGGGAGCGTGAGGCGCGCGGGCTGGTCCGCGTGATGGAGCACGTGCCGCGGGCCGCGTTCATCGGGCTTCTCAAAAAGCTCGCGTCGATCGGCGGCGTGCTGATCGGCAACAGCTCCGCGGGGCGGATCGAAGCGGCGGCGGTGGGGCTGCGCGTGATCGACGTCGGGCCGCGACAGGCCGGGCGAGAGCAGCCCCCCAACGTGACGCACGTCGGGGAGAGCGAGCTAGCGAGGCTGGGCACGCTGGTGCGCGAGCGGCCGTCGAGCGTGCCGACCTCGCACCCCTTTGGCGATGGGCACGCGGGCGAGCGCATCGCGGAAGCGCTGGCGAAGATCGACCCCACGCAAGAGGGGTTCACGCGCAAGCGCAACGCGTACTGAGCGGGCGAGCGCGGCTCTTTCTCGACTCCTCACTGCCTGCTCCCGTTTCCCCATTCCCACCGATCTCGGCTGGTTGGCTTTCGCTAACCGGGGGCGCGGGCGCATAGGCTCGCCTCATGGTTGAGATTTCTGTTTCGTACGCCGGCAACAAGAAGTGTGACCTCAAGCACCCCGAGGGCGCGACACTCCGCACCGACGCGCCGCGCGACATCGGGGGCGATGCGTCGGCGTTCAGCCCGACGGACCTTGTCGCCGCGGGGCTCGCGTCGTGCATCCTCACGACGATGGCGATGTTCGGTGAGCGACACGGGCTGGACTTGTCCGGCGCGACGGCGAAGGTGGAGAAGCACATGAGCACGCCGCCGGCGCCGCGCAGGATCGCGCGCCTGCCGGTGGTGGTGATGATCCCCGCGGGGCGCGTGCCGACGGAGATGCGCGAGCGGCTGGAGAAGGCGGGGAACGCGTGCCCGGTGCACGCGAGCCTGCACCCGGAGATCGACGCGCCGATCGAGTACAGGTATGGGTGAGCGGTGCTTCGCGCCGAGATTCCGGTACATTGATGGGGCATGGGTGAGGGCGGCTTGCAAAGCTCGAGAGCGGTCGATCGCGCGTATTACCACGCAACGATTGCGGACTTGCTCGCGCACAGCGACAGCCACATCTTGGGCGAATTGACGCGACGGAGCCTGTTCGCCGTTGAGACGACGCAACGGGCGGCTTGGACCGAGCAGATCAGCATTGTCCGAACAGCGTTCGGGTCGCTCGCAAGGCCCGGCAGCATTTACTTCGAATACACCGTTCCCCGTGTTGGGCGACGGATTGACGTATTAGCTGTTGTCGGGCACATTGTCTTTGTGATTGAGTTCAAAGCCGGCGAGCAGGAGTTCTCGGCCGCCGCGATCGAGCAAGCGTGGGATTACGCGCTCGATTTGAAGAACTTCCACAGCACAACACATGACAGGACAGTCGCGCCGATCGTTGTGGCCACCCGGGCGCCCTCCCGGGCGGCGCTCGTGTCCGTCGCTCGCGATGACGATGGCGTGTTGAGGCCGATATGTGCGGCGCCTGAGGACCTTGGCTCGATTATTGAGCAAATCCTGGAGTTCAGCGGAGGATCGCCCATCGACGTGGCGGCGTGGGAGCGCGGCCGCTATTCACCGACTCCGACGATCATCGAGGCCGCCACGGCTTTGTACGGCGGGCATTCTGTTGAGGAGATTTCTCGGAGCGACGCCAGCGCCATCAACCTTACCCGAACGTCGGAAGCCATCGCGAGCGTTGTTCGAGACGCTAGAGAACAACGACGAAAGGCAATCTGCTTTGTCACGGGCGTACCGGGCGCTGGAAAGACACTGGTCGGCCTCAACATCGCGGCGTGCCACATGGACAGAGCGGCGGAACTCTACAGCGTATTTCTGTCGGGAAACGGGCCCTTGGTCAACATCCTGCGCGAAGCTCTCGCTCGCGACAAGGCCCGGCGGGAGGTCGAGCAAGGTGGCAAGCGATCGTTGACCAAGGCTCGAAAAGCCGTCGAATCGCTCATTCAAAACGTCCACCATTTTCGCGACGACTGCCTTAGGGATGAATCCCGGCCGCCCATCGAGCATGTCGCGCTCTTTGACGAAGCGCAGAGAGCATGGATGCGTGAGCAGACCGCAAAGTTCATGCGCCAGAAGCGAGGACTTACGGAATTCAACGTGTCCGAGCCAGAGTTCCTGATCTCATGTATGGATCGCCATTCGGATTGGGCTGTCGTGGTCTGCCTCGTTGGCGGCGGCCAGGAGATCAATACGGGGGAGGCGGGCATCAGCGAGTGGATTGACGCCGTCTTGCGGTCGTTCCCTCACTGGCAAGTCCACGTCTCGCCAAGGTTGGAGGATTCTGAGTTTGGGGCGGGCGGTGAATTGCGCAAGTTGAGCTCGCGTGGCGGCGTGCATCTGAACACCGACCTGCATTTGGCGGTTTCTATGCGATCGTTCCGGGCCGAGAATGTCTCAAAGTTGGTGAAGCAAGTGCTGGATCGCGACGCGCCTGGTGCGAAGGCGACTCTGTACCAACTTCAAGATCGATATCCGATCGTCATCACCCGCGCTCTGGCGAACGCGAAGGGCTGGTTGCGGTCGAAGGCAAGAGGCAGCGAGCGGTATGGAATGATCGTTTCTTCGCAGGCGCAACGGCTGAAGCCACACGCGATAGACGTGCGGGTGGACATCGACCCCATCCATTGGTTTCTCGACGCGCGTGACGACGTCCGGTCCTCGTACTACCTGGAAGATGCCGCGACCGAGTTTGATGTTCAAGGGCTCGAACTCGACTGGTCGTGCGTGGTGTGGGATGCGGACTTCCGCCATACGGCACACGGTTGGAAGCACTGGTCTTTCAAAGGCAGCCGCTGGCAGCGGATCAACGATGAGCAGAGGCAGAAGTACCTGAAGAACGCGTATCGCGTGCTCCTCACCCGCGCGCGCCAAGGCATGGTGATCGTGATCCCGCCCGGAGATCCGGTCGACCAAACCCGCCTTCCAGAGTTCTATGACCCGATCTTCAACTACTTGCGGGACATCGGCTTTGAAGTGATTTGATCGTGGCGGGGCGTCACGGATTGCCGTCCGTTCCCCCCTCCCCCGCCCCGGAAACCCGCCCTTCCCCGTCCCTACACTTGCGGCCTATGCCGCACCCATCCACCCTCACCCAGGGCATCCTCACCAAGCGCATCCCCTGCTGGCCGTTCGCCGACCCCAAGGGACGCCACACCATCGGCTGGGACGAGTACGCCGCCACCGGCGGGCACGTCGGCCTGCGCAAGGCCCTGGCCATGAAGCCCGATGAGGTCACCGAGGAAGTCAAGAAGTCCCAGCTCCGCGGACGCGGCGGCGCGGGATTCCCGTGCGGCTTGAAGTGGACCTTCCTCCCCAAGGTCACGGTCGACGCCTCGGGCAAAGAGAGCGACGCCGGGCAGCGATACCTCGCCGTCAACGCCGACGAGTCTGAGCCATGCACCTTCAAGGACCGCATGCTCATCGACTTTGATCCGCACCTGCTCCTGGAGGGCATCGCGATCTGCTGCTACGCCTGCCGAATCCGCACGGCGTACATCTTCATCCGCGGCGAGTACCACCACCAGGCCAAGGTCCTCGAGAAGGCGCTCGCCGAGGCCTACGCCAAGGGCCTCTTCGGCAAGCAGGGCTTGTTCAACGGCTCCATGACCGGCAAGGGCGAGAGTTTTGCGGTCGACTGCTACGTTCATCGCGGCGCCGGCGCGTACATCTGCGGCGAAGAGACGGGCCTGCTCGAGGCGCTCGAGGGCAAGCGCGGCTGGCCACGCATCAAGCCGCCGTTCCCCGCCATCAAGGGCCTCTTCGGCAAGCCGACGATCATCAACAACGTCGAGACTCTCTGCCACCTTCCCAGCATCATCGAGAACGGGGCGGACTGGTTCTGCAAGCAGGGCGTGACGAGCACGATCGGCGGGCCGCCGAGCTTCGGCACCAAGCTGATGGGCGTCTCGGGGCACGTCAACCGCCCGGGCGTGTACGAGTGCGAGCTGGGTATCCCGCTGCGCACGCTGGTCGAGAGCAAGGACTACTGCCAGGGCATGCGCGGCGGAAAGAAATTCAAGGGCGCGATCGCCGGCGGCATCTCCATGGGCGTCCTCGGGCCCGACCAGTTCGACGCCGAGATGGACTTTGATATAGGCCGCAAGTACAACGTGCTGGGCCTGGGGACGGCGTGCCCGACGGTGTTCGACGAGGACACGGACATGGTCGCCGTCGCGCGGAACATCGCGCGGTTCTTCAAGCACGAGAGCTGCGGGCAGTGCACGCCGTGCCGCGAGGGTAGCGGCTGGCTGTATCAGCTCATGACGCGAATCGAGGGCGGCGAGGCCAAGACCAAGGACCTGGATCTGGCGCTTGAGGTCGCGACGAGCATGGGGAGCATGCCGGGCACGACGATCTGCGGCCTGGCGGACGGCAACAACTGGGCGATCCGGACGATCATCAACAAGTTCCGCGACGAGTTCGAGAAACGCGTGAAGCCGACCTTTGTGCCGGTGAAGATGACGGTGGGTGCGGGCGCGAGAGGGTGAGCGCCTCTTTACGGCCCCGTTTGTCACGCCGACGATGAGCGAGTCCGCGGGTGAATCACAGCGTCGTCTTCGCCCGAGTTCTCGATCTTCGTTCGAATTGCTCGTCGGCGGTGAGAATGGCACGGCTTGGGACGGAGCCTCGTTTGACGCACCCGAATGGGGGTTGACGTGCGCTGGCAGTGTTCGGCAGAATAGCGGCATGCATCTGTACAAGCCGGACCCGAAAGCCGCAGTTATTCTTCGCGTCGAAGCGATCGACCTGAGTCCCAAATGGCGCGACAACCGGCTGGCGAGCAACTCGTGGGATGTAACGGAAGGCGCGATACGAACTCTCGCCAAGCAACTCGGGGCGCGAGTCGGTCGCCTGTGTTTCTGGAAGTACAAGGTCTTGGACCCCCGGCTTCCGGCCGCGATAGCGGAGCTGCGCAATCTGACCGATCGACTTCTGTTTCGCCTTGAATGTGCCTGGGTTGAAGGGCCAGCCCCAACGGACAAGAAGGCCGGCCACCAAGTGTGGTATGAACTTCGTGAGGGCCCGACCACCTACAGCAAACTCGCGGAAATTCACGTTGAAACGCATTTCGGCCGTTGCGGCGATGTTCTCGTGGCGTCTGATCAGATGATCGCGACGATTTGGAGCGCGAGGCTCGCCGGGCTGGAGATTCTGCCGCTCGTTGATTCGCGCGATGGCGACGAGCGGACGTGGTCAGAGGTCTTTGCATCCCTTCCGATGGGGCGCGGGCTTGACCATCCGACAATCGACCCCGAAAAACTGGAGCGAGACAGGGCCAAATCCCAGGGTTGGGACATCGCTCGGCGACGGGGAGAACCCACGGGTTGGCAAGAGATGTTTTGGGATGATCTACAGATCGACCATCCCGTGCTCTCAGAGTTTGCCCGAGTGCGAATGAAGTACTTCAGCTTCCGTGGTCCCGTCCGGTATTGTCTAGAACGCTTGCCCCCGAGCGACTTTGCGTATCGAGACTGGACTTGGCGGGCCGACGTGGAGCCCGGCGCAAAGAGCCGCACTTGCCGTAGCATCTGCTGCAACGCCCGAGCACGAAAGGTCCTCATCGACGCCGGGCTAATGAAACCGTCACGATTTGAGCCGATCCAGATCGTGCCGGCCGCCGACGCCCAAGCCGCAATCCTCGACGACGTCATTCCGTATCCGCTCCCGCTCCCCGTGTATTCCCCCGAAGAGGCCGAGGTCGAGCGCGCGCGGCGTGAGAAACTCCGCGCTGCGGCCCCGCGCCCGGAGTCTGGCCTGACTTTCGACTCCGTTCCCGCCGCGATCCAGTTCCTTGAAAACAGGGCCGCATCGCCGAAGCGCGCGTGGACGCCCGCTCACGAACACCCCGACTTCGCCAAGATCGTGAAGTCCAGGCTCTTCAAGAAGACGCCGGTCGCGTGGCAACTTCTCGCGCCGTGGCTGCCGTTTGAGGCCGTTCTCGAAGAGGGTGAGAAGCAATTCTGGTTCACGCTCTGCGCGCCGGAGTGGAACACATGGCTGATCGCTGACGAGGGCGATCCAGACGACATCCCCAGCAAGCACGACCTGGTGATCGGCCAGACGCCGTTTGGCGACTGGTTCTCGTTCCGCAAGGGCGATCCGCTGCTCCCGGGCGATGCACGAATCCGCGAGTGGGATCACGAGACCAGCACGCCGCGCGACGATTGGGCGTCGGTCCTCGGCTTTGCGGCCCACCTCGTCGAGGTCGCCGACCGTGCCGCCAAGATCGGCTACAAGCCGAGCATCTGAAGCAAAGGCTGTAGGCGTCACGGCGACTCGCATGCCGCACTCCCCTTCAGTCTGCCCTCCATCTCCCTCACTACACTCCCCCGCTGGGAGGCCCCATGTCATTCAACCCCATCGAGTCGCTGGCCAAGGTTCGTCACGAGTTCGGCGAGCATGGCGGCGTCAACATGTCCATCGAGGCGTCCACCACCTTTACCGTCCTCAACGCCGCCACCATGCCCGACATCTTCCAGGGCCTGCGCGGCCCGGAAGACCAGCAGAAATCCGCCGAGGGCTGCTATCTCTACGGCAGGCACTTCAACCCCACGGTCTACGTGCTCGGGCGGTACGTTGCCGCGATCGAGGGCACCGAGGCCGCGTACTGCACCGCCAGCGGCATGAGCGCCATCGCCGGCGCGATCATGCAGCACTGCGGCCCGGGCGATCACGTCGTCGCGTCCGACACGATCTACGGCGGCACGTTCGCGCTGCTCAAGGAGTTCCTGCCCGTCAAGGCCGGCGTTGCTACGACGTTCCTCAACATCGCGGACCTCGACGCGGTTCGGCGTGCGATCACGCCGCGGACCAAGATCGTCTATTGCGAAACGCTCGCCAACCCGACGATGGTGGTGGCGGACCTGCGCGAACTGGCCAAGATCGCCCACGCCGCGGGCGCGTCGCTGGTGGTTGACAATACCTTCACGCCCATGATGGTTTCGCCCTGCATGCTCGGCGCCGATGTCGTCGTGCATTCGATGACCAAGTTCATGGGCGGCGGGTCGGACATCATCGCCGGCGCGGTCTGCGGCACCAAGGCGTTCGTCTCCAGCCTCATGGACACGCACACCGGCGCGCTCATGTTGCTTGGGCCGACGATGGACCCGCGCGTGGCGTTCGAGCTCTCGCTGCGCCTGCCGCACCTGCCGCTGCGGATCAAGGAGCACAGCCGTCGCGCCCAGTTCTTCGCGGAACGTTTGAGCGAGCGCGGCGTGCCGGTCTCATACCCCGGCCTTCCCGATCACCCGCAGCACAAGCTGCTCTCGTCGATGCTCAACGAGGGCTTCGGCTATGGCGGCATGCTCGCGATCGACGTCGGCACCAAGGAGCGCGCGTTCCGCCTGATGGAGTACCTGCAGAACGAGCAGCGCTTCGGGTTCCTCGCCGTCAGCCTCGGCTATTTCGACACGCTCATGTCGTGCTCGGCCAGTTCAACCTCGAGCGAGATGAGCGACGAGGACCTGCGGGCCGCCGGGATCGCGCCGGGATTGGTGCGTGTGTCGCTCGGCTACACCGGCACGCTCGAGCAGCGCTGGGCTCAGTTCGAGGCGGGCCTGAAGCACGTGGGCGTTCTGAAGTAGCCCGCGCTCGTCCAGGCATGCGGCCTTGGACGCCGGACCCGACGAGTCCGCGAGGAAGTTCCGCGTCAATGAGCGACCCGCGCTCGACGGTTGCCCGACCCGCGTGCTTCATCGCGTCCGCTCTACAGTCGTGCATGAACACGCCCGCTCCGCGCGCCCCTTCGCTCGAGCAGATCCGCGCCCAGTTCCCGGCGCTCTTGCGCTCCACCGCATTCCTCGACAACGCGGGCGGCTCGCACCTGCCGCGCTGCGTCATCGACGCGATGACGCGATACATTGCCGAGAATTACGTGCAGCTCGGCGGCGACTATCCGGAGTCGCTCGCCGCCACGGAGAATGTCGCGGGCGCTCACGACATGGTGAAGCTGCTGCTCAATGCGCACGCCGTGGGCGAGGTCGTGCTCGCGCAATCGACCACCGCGCTCTGTCACCTGCTCGCGTCGTGCTATGCGCAGGCTCCTCGCCCCGATCGAAACGAGATCGTCGTGTGCACCGCAGGGCACGAAGCCAACATCGGCGCGTGGGTGAAACTGGCCGAGCGCGGCTGGGTGGTGCGTGAGTGGCGCGCCGAGCTCGACCCCGACCAGAACCAAGCCACATGGCGCATCCTCCCCCACACGCTCCGCGACCTGCTCAGCGAGCGCACGCGCCTGGTCACCTTCCCGCATGTCTCGAACATCCTCGGCGAGATCGTCGACGCCGCGGAGGTGGCCGCGATGGCGCACTCGGTCGGCGCAAAGGTGGTATGCGACGGCGTGGCCTATGTGCCGCACCGCGCGCCCGACGTGCAGCGACTGGGCGTCGATTGGTACGTGTATTCGACCTACAAGGTCTACGGCCCGCACGCCGCCGCTTTGTTCGGCACGCGCGAGGCCTTCGCCGAGCTCGAAGGACCGAACCACTACTTCATCCCGCGCGATCGCGTGCCGTACAAGTTCGAACTGGGCGGCGTGAACCACGAATCGTGCGCCGCGATCAACGGGCTCTGGGACTACCTGTGTTTCCTCGCGGGCGAGGCGAGTCTGCCCGCTCGCTCGCCAAGCACACTCACACGAGATCGCGCGATCATCGAACGCGCTTTCGGCGCGATGGAGAAACTGGAGCTTGTGATGCAGTCGATGCTCATCGACTGGCTGTGCTCGCGCCGGGATCTCAAGATCATCGGACCGGCGCATTCCGGCCCGTCGCGCGTCCCGACCATCAGCTTCGTAGTCCCCGGGCGCTCCTCGCGCGAGCTGGCCACCCGCGCCAATCGCGACGGGCTGGCGATCCGCTACGGGCACTTTTACTCCAAGCGTCTGATCGACTCGACCGGCCTTGAGCCCGACGACGGCGTGGTCCGCGTCAGCCTGGTCCATTACTCCAGCCCCGCCGAAGTCACGCGATTGATCGCGTGGCTTGAGCGGGCGCTGGCGTAGCAGACCCTCGGGTTCAATGGAGCGACGCCGGGTCCGAAAACCTCGGAGATTTCGCCTCGATTCATCGCCCGCCCCGTGGTACATTGGGCGGTTCGTGGATGATTCAAGGGAGTGCGGCATGAACAATGGCAAGAGCGTCACGATCGCGGCCCTCGTCGCGGTGTGTGGTATGTTGGTTGGTGTCAATTCGGCCGCGGCCCAGGTCGCCGGACATCGCTTCGTCGATCCACCCTCACTTCCCACGCCACCCAGCCACGAAGAGCCGCTGGCGATCGATTCCGGCCCGGTCGAAGCGCCCGCTGACGCCGACGGCCCCCAGATCGTCTTCGCGACCTTCGTCGAGTCGCAGGGCGCACCGTGGCTGCGCCTCGCCTTTGAGTCCCTCACGCTCGCCGGCGACCCCGCCAATGAAAACGCCGCCCGCGTGAAGATCACCTCCATGGCCGACGGCGGCGTGCAGTGGCTCAACGCCGAAACCGCCTCGCAGTGGCGCCTCACCTCCGCCTTCATGAACGGCGATACGGTCCTCGTCGAACTCTTCGCCTCCCCCAACACCGGCCCCAGCCGGATCGTCATGACCAAGGTCACCGTCGGCGAAGATGCTCCCGACCAGCGGAGCATCTGCGGCACGGTCGACAACCGCGCCCTCAGCTACGACGACCGCAACGCTCGCCACTCCGTCGGCTGCAGCTCCTGGGTCATCAACGACCTCAACTCCATGTTCCTCACCGCCGGGCACTGCGGCACCAGCAGCGGGCACGTCATGCAGTTCAAGGTTCCCCTTTCCACCGCGAGCGGCGGCCTGGTCAACCCGCCCCCAGAGCACCAGTACGCCGTCGAATCGTCCAGCGTCCAAGGCGTCAATGGCGGCATCGGCAACGACTGGGGTTACTTCGGCGTCTCCGCCAACTCCAACACGGGCCTCACGCCCTATCAGTCCTACGGCCTGCGCCACGTCCTCGGAAACGCCGGCGCGCCGAGCGGACACACCATCCGCATCACCGGCTACGGCACAGTCTCATCCCCCGTCTCCCCCACCTGGAATCAGGTCCAGAAAACCCACACCGGCTCCTACACCGCGCTCGCCGGCACCAACGTCCAATACGCCGTCGACACCACGGGCGGAAACTCTGGCTCCTGCGTACTCAACGACACCACCGGCTTTGCCATCGGCATTCACACCCACGCGGGCTGTTCCTCCTCCGGCGGCGCCAACAACGGCACCGCCATGCAGCTCACGAGCCTGCAGAACGCTCTCAACAACCCGACCGGCATCTGCAAGTCCGGCAAGGGCACGCCCGCCGGAAACCTCTTCGCCGCCGGCGACCTCGCCAACAACTTCGGCACGCTCAACACCTCGACCGGCAACTTCGCCAAGCGCGGCGAGCTCGCCGCCCAGTTCCAGGGGCTCACGTCCGACTGGAACCTCGGCGTGCTCTACGCCATCGACACCAATCGCAAGCTTTACTCCATCAATCCGAGCACCGCCGTCGTCACGCTCAAGGGCACCGTCACCGGCACGTCGCTCACGATCAACGCCCTGGGCTACAACCCGCGCACGGGAAAGCTGTACGCCTACTCCGCAGGCACCGGCCAGCTCATGTCCATCAACACGTCCACCCTCGTCGCCACCAATATCGGGAGCGCCCAGGGCGGCAACGTTGGAGGCATCGAGTGGGACACCACCAGCGAGCAGCTCGTCGGCCTCAATGATCAGACCAGCGGCACCCAGCTCGTCCGCATCAACACCACCACCGGCGTCCGCACCGTCGTCGGCACGCTCGGCGCCAGCATCACCGACTGCAACGGCCTGGCCTTCCGCGACACCGACAATAGCTACTACACCATCAACGCCGCCAACGAACAACTCCTCCGCATCAACAAGACCACCGGCGTCGCTACCAGCGTCGGCGCAACCGGCGGCCTGTTCGGCGCGCAATACGGCCTGGCCGCCCTCAACACCCGTCCGCCCTGCCCGCCCGACCTCAATAACGACGGCTTCGTCAACGGCGACGACTACGACCTCTTCGCCGGCGCCTTCGAGAGCGGCGGAACCGCCGCCGATTACAACGACGACGGCTTCGTGAACGGCGACGACTTCGACGCCTTCGCCGAAGACTTCGAGGCCGGCTGCTGACCAAGCTCTCTCCCGACACGCGGTCATCAATCTGCGACTCCCGCACGGGCCGGACCTCTCCGGCCCTTTTGCGTGTGGACTTGACGCGAACGCGATGTCGCGAGCCACATCCGAAGTACCACTCCTGCCGCGAGATTCTGAATCTTGCCACATTCAGCTTGACGGCATACTGGTTGGTCGGTATGGTATTTGCATACCAACCGGTTTGTCATGGGATCATCGAAAACCGCTCAGCTCGACGCCCGCACCCGCCTGCTCAACGCGGCCCTCCGCGTCATTCGCACCAAGGGCTACGCGGACTCCTCGGTCGACGAGCTCTGCAACGCCGCCGGTGTTACCAAGGGAGCGTTCTTCCATCACTTCAAGACCAAGGAAGACCTGGCGCTCGCGGCCGCGGAACATTTCGCGGCGATGGCCGCGGGGCTCTTCGCCGCCGCGCCGTTCAACCAATTGTCAGACCCGCTCGACCGACTGCTGGGCTACATCGAGTTCCGCGGGAACATCCTGCGCGGCGAGCTCCCCGACTGCACCTGTCTCCTGGGCACCATGGTCCAGGAGACCTATGAGACGCACCCGGCCATCCGCGTCGCGTGCGACACGCACATCAGCGAGCACGCGGCCGGCGTCGCGCGCGACATCACCGCCGCCAAGGCGATGTACGCACCCGACGCGCCGTGGAGCGCCGAGAGTCTCGGCCTGTTCACCCAGGCCGTGCTCCAGGGCGCGTTCGTGCTCGCCAAGGCCAAGAACTCTCCCGACGTCGCCGTCGAGTGCGTCGGGCACCTGATGCGGTATGTCGAAGGCCTCTTCAGCAAGCACGAGCACGCGGAATGACACAGGAGCCGATCATGGGAAACACGTTCGAAGGCGCGGTGGTTGAGCCATATCTCATGTTCGGCGGGCGCTGCGAGGAGGCGCTCGCGTTCTACGAGAAAGCACTGGGCGCGAAGATCGAATCGAAGATGAAGTTCAGTCAGAGCCCCGACCCAGTGCCGCCCGGCATGCTCGCGCCGGGCTTTGAGAACAAGATCATGCACTCGAGCTTCCGCGTGGGCGCGAGCACGGTGATGGCATCCGACGGCTGCGCCCCGGGCACGGGCTTCCAGGGCTTCTCGCTCTCGCTCGCAGTACACACGCCCGCCGAGGCCGACCGCGCCTTCGCCGCACTCGCCGACGGTGGCAAAGTCACGATGCCGATCGGCAAGACGTTCTTCTCGCCGCGTTTCGGCATGGTGATCGATCGCTTCGGCGTGTCGTGGATGGTGATCGTGCCGCAGGAGTGGGGCAAGCACTGACACGGCCGTGTTGCGCGTGCCCGCCGCGCGCCCCGCGCTTGCTCACCGGAGTGCTCTCGTCCGACGCCGCGCGGCGTGGTGCGTTGCGAGAGCGATACGCCGTTCATGACGCACACGATCGTGTGGGTTGAAGGAGATTCTCCATGTCCACCGAGGCCGCCAACGAAGCGATCGCAGAGCGCGAGCTCTCGTTTACACGCATCATCAGCGCCACGCCAGACAAGCTCTTTCGCGCGTGGACCGACCCCGCGCTCATCGTGAAATGGTTCACGCCGGAACCCTGGAAGACCGTGCGGACCGAGATCGACCCACGCCAGGGCGGCTCGTCGTGCATCGTCATGCGGAGCCCCGAGGGTCAGGAATTTCCAAACAACGGCGTGTACCTCGAGGTCGTGAAGAACAAAAAGCTCGTCTTCACGGATGCGTTCGTCCGCGCGTGGGAGCCCTCCAACAAGCCGTTCATGGTCGGCACGATCACCTTCGAAGAACTCGGCGGCGCCAAAACCCGCTACACCGCTCGCGTGCAGCACTGGACGATCGCCGATCGCAAGGCCCACGAAGAGATGGGGTTCCATCCGGGCTGGGGCAAGGCGACCGACCAGCTGGAGGCGCTCGTCGCCACGCTCTGATCGGTGCGCGCGCCCGAACGACCGCCGATGCTTGATCCACCTTCACCGGAGACCGTCATGTCCGAACAGAAAATCGTCACGTTTCTGTGGTTCAACGACAACGCGGAGCAGGCCGTCGATTTCTACTGCTCGGTGTTCAAGCGATCAAAGGTCCTCGACGTGATGCGATGCGGCGACGTCGGCCCGGGCCCCAGGGGCTCGGTCCTGACCATCACCTTCGAACTCGAGGGCCAGCAGTACATCGCGCTCAACGGCGGGCCGATGTTCAAGTTCACCGAGGCGATCTCGCTCCTGATTCAGTGCGATACCCAGGACGAGGTCGATCACTACTGGTCAAAGCTGACCTCCGGCGGCGGCCAGGAAAGCCAGTGCGGCTGGCTCAAGGACAAGTTCGGTCTCTCGTGGCAAATCTGCCCGCGCGTGCTCCTGAAAATGATCCAAGACAAAGACCTCGCCCGCGCCGATCGGGCCATGGCGGCGATGATGCAGATGCGGAAGCTGGATATCGCCAAGTTGGTTGCGGCGTACGAGGGAAAGTGAACGTCCCCAACGAAAAACCCCGGCTCTCGCCGGGGCTTGGTAGAAGCTCGTTTGTTCGAAGCTCGTGATGTCCGGTTCGATCAACCCTTCGCCATCTTCTCGGCCTTGGCCTTGGCGTCCTCGAGCGTGCCCACGTACATGAACGCGCCCTCGGGCAGGCCGTCGCCCTCGCCGTTGCACAAGCGCTCGAAGCTGTCGATCGTCGCGTCCAGCGGCGAGTCGACGCCCTTGAAGCCCGTGAACTGCTCCGCCACGTGGAACGGCTGCGACAGGAATCGCTCGATCTTGCGGGCGCGGGCCACGGTCGCCTTGTCCTCTTCCGAAAGCTCGTCGACGCCGAGAATCGCGATGATGTCCTGCAGGTCCTTGTACCGCTGGAGGATTCGCTGCACTCGCTGCGCGACGCGGTAGTGACGCTCGCCGATGATCTGCGGGTCAAGGATTCGCGAGGTCGAGGCCAGCGGGTCGACGGCCGGATAGATGCCCTTCTCCGCGATCTGACGCGAAAGCACGATGAACGCGTCAAGGTGCGTGAACGCCGTCGCCGGCGCGGGGTCGGTCAGGTCGTCGGCCGGAACGTAAATGGCCTGCACCGACGTGATGGCGCCCTTGGCCGTCGACGTGATGCGCTCCTGAAGCTCGCCCATCTCGGTCGACAGCGTCGGCTGGTAACCCACGGCCGAGGGCATACGACCAAGCAGCGCCGACACTTCCGAGCCTGCCTGAGTAAAGCGGAAGACGTTGTCCACGAACATCAAGGTTTCCTTGCCCGATGCGTCGCGGAACTCTTCGGCCATGGTGAGGGCCGACAGCGCGACGCGCAGACGCGCGCCCGGCGGCTCGTTCATCTGGCCGAACACCATCGCGACCTTGTCGAGCACGTGGGCCTTCTGGCCCTTCTCGTCGGTGTACTCGGCCTCTTTCATTTCGCGCCAGAGGTCGTTGCCCTCGCGGGTGCGCTCGCCGACGCCGGCGAACACCGAGTAACCGCCGAAGTTCTTGGCGACGCGGGCGATCATCTCCTGGATGACGACGGTCTTGCCGACGCCGGCGCCGCCGAACAGGCCGATCTTTCCGCCGCGGACGAAGGGGCACAGGAGGTCGATGACCTTGATGCCCGTCGGGAGGATTTCGGTCTTGGGGTTGAGCTGAGCAAACTCGGGCGGCTGCTTATGGATCGACGACTTCTTCGCGGTCGTCACCGGGCCCATCTTGTCGATCGGCTGCCCGAGCAGGTTGAACACGCGGCCCAGCACGTTCTCGCCCACCGGCACCTGCACCGACGAGCCGGTGTCGAGGCACGAGAGCCCGCGACGCAGGCCGTCGGTCGAGCCCAGCGCGACCGCGCGGACGCGTCCGCCGCCCAGGTGCTGCTGAACCTCGCCGACGAGGAAGAGCTCGCCGACCTTGGTCTGCGCCTTGACCTCAAGGGCGTTGTAGATGTCCGGGAGCTGGTCCTCGGGGAATTGGGCGTCGAAGGTGGAGCCGATGACCTGCGTGATCGTGCCGTTGGTGGGCATGGAAACCTCGCGTGAAACTTGGGCCAGTAAACGGGGTCCGTGATCGTGGCCGGTGAGCCTGTCCTGATGCCTCGCGAGTGCGGAGACCGAGCCCGCGGAGCGACTGAATAAATACCAAACAACCCGCGCCCTGCGCAGGGTCGAAAGGATAGGCATGGCAAGCCGCGGCGGGGAGGGACGCAGCGACCACCCGGGACTCCGGGTACGGCCGCGCATTGAATCGGACAGATTCGTCCTTGTTGAGGACTTGCGGCCACCTACCGAAGGTGGCGGGTCGGCCGCGCGGGGGCATGGGCTCGTCGCTGGTCGTCAGGCCGAAACCCTCGTGGCTCTTGATCTCGCAAGCTCAACGCTCAAATGCGCGTCGTGGAAACTCAAGCCGCGTGACCTCCTCAACGCAAGGCGACGCTCTCCGCCGTTCAGGCAACGGAGCACAAGCGCTGCGAGTTGGGCAAGCGGCTTCACGCGGAGGGCCTGATCAAGCACGCCACGATCCCGGAGATGAAGAAGCCGGAGCGCGAGCACGAAACGCGCCTCGGGCTCATCAGGACGATCATCGACTTGAAGTACGCCGGCAAGGTGAAGGAAGCGGAGATCGAATTCGCAGCGGCTGAAGCCGTGAGCAATCGCATCGTCGAGCTTCTGACCGCGATCGAAACCAACGTCAATCGCAAGACGGCCTGATCGCGATCCATGAACCAGATTCGATGTCGCAACTCACGACGCCCATGACCGCGGGTTGTTGCTTCGGAGAAGCCCCGTCGAATCCGCCGGGCAATCACCCGAATCCATCGCGTCCGCGGCCTTGCGCTCTGTCGATGCAACTTTTTCCCCGCGGTCCGCAAGATCGCGTCCGGTCGCCGACATCGGTTCGTGGGAAACCTCGCGGGCCCGGAGGCCGCGCGAGAAAACATGGGGAGATTCACATGAAGCGGTCTCTTGGAATTGTTGCGTTGTCTCTTGCGCCGCTGGGGGCACGGGCGGATCAGGTCACGATCTTTGCGGCCGCGGACAACACGATGTACAGCGAATCCGTGAGCGAATCCAACGGCGCGGGAGCGTGGATCTTCGCGGGCCGCACCAACACCGGGGACCTGCGCCGCGCGTTGATCCGCTTCGATCTGTCGGCGATCCCGGCGGGCGCGACCATCAACGACGTGAAGCTCCAGATGCGCCTCTCCAAGGCGCGCACCGGCACGGACACGGTGAAAATCCACCGCGCGAACGCCTCCTGGGGGGAAGGGACTTCCGACGCCACCGCCAACGAGGGCAAGGGCGCGCCCGCCGCCGCCGGCGACGCAACGTGGGGATTCCGCTTCTTCAACACCACCTCGTGGTCCGTGCTCGGTGGCGACTTCAACGCGGCCGCCAGCGCGTCGGAGGCCATCGGCACATCCATCGGCGTCTACACATGGGACGACCCGGGCCTTACGTCCGACGTCGCGGCGTGGATGCAGAGCCCCCCGAGCAACTTCGGCTGGGTCGTCATCGGCGACGAGTCCATTAACCAGACCTCGCGCCGCTTCGACTCGCGCAACGGCACGGTGCCCGCCGACGCCCCGCACATCATCGTCAACTACACGCCGCCCTGCGACGCCGACCTCAATCACGACGGCTTCGTCAACGGCGATGACTACGACTTGTTCGCGTCGTTCTTTGAAAACGGCGAGAGCGGCGCCGACCTCAACCACGACGGCTTCGTCAACGGCGACGATTACGACTTCTTCGCTTCGCACTTCGAGGAAGGGTGCTGAAGCGCCGGACCAACGATCCAGATCGATCGTCACCTCCCAGCACAATCCGAGGCCCCGCCTCGGGTTTTTCATGCGCGGGACGTCACCAAACCGTCAACCAAGCCACCTGCGCCCTCCCCTTGACTCACCCCCTCGCCCCTCCTCCAATTCACGGTGCCCCGCCGCGGGCGCTCCCGGCCTTGCGTTTGATGCCCGGGCGTCCGCCGTGGTCCGCGGCCCGTCCGCCGCGTGCTTGGGGCCACGCGAATCAACCGCCGCGTTTCTTTACTCGGCGGCCAGTCCGCGGCATCCGCTCGAAACACGCCGCACGACTTCGGTTTGATTTGATGTGATCTGGTTTGGTGCGGCCTGCTTCGGTGGGACCTGTCTCGGGATCTGGTTTGTGGCAAGGGCCCTCGCTCGCCGGTGCTTTCCAGCCAGAGCGACGCGGCCGAGCCTCGGCAATTCGCGCTTTCAGCATCTCCGGGCCATCGCCCGGGCGTGCGATTGATCTTCGCCGCCTTCTGCGCCTCCCGGCGCGGCGTGCCCGTCCTTCCGATCCGCCTCGAAGGAGTTCCGTTGAATCACGGCCATTCTCGTTGGAAACGTCGTCGCCGCCGCGGCGGTGGGGGCGGCCAGCAACAGCCTCAAGGCGCGCACGGCTCCGCCACGCTCCAACCCCAGGGCGACCAAGGTGGCCAATCGGGCGGCCAGACCGGCGCATCGCAATCCTCCCAGGGCGGCCAAGCACGCGTCTCGGCGCCCGGCGGCAAGCCCCTCCCGCCGCAACTCGACTTCGGCCCGCTCTCGCCCCTCAAGCCCTTCGACCAGCTCACCAGCATCGACCCCCAGCCGCGCCTCACCCTCGAATACCCCGGCTGTCCCGCCTCATGCCGCCTCATCGATCTCTTCTGCCCGATCGGCCGCGGGCAGCGCGGCCTGATCGTCTCGCCGCCCAAGGCCGGAAAGACCACCCTCCTCAAAGACATCGCCACCGGCGTGCTCCGCAACCACAAGGACGTGTGGGTCGTCGTGCTCCTGATCGACGAACGCCCCGAAGAAGTCACCGATTTCAAGCGCACCTTCGCGCTCGGCGGGCCGGCGGGCGCGGGAACCTTCTTCGAGCCCGATCGCTGCCGCGTCCTCGCCAGCAGCAACGACCACGGCGTGGAACGTCACATCGAAGTCGCCATGCAGACCATCGACACCTGCAAGCGCCTGTGCGAGGCGGGCAGGCACGTCGTCGTCGTGCTCGATTCCCTCACGCGCCTCGGTCGCGCATTCAATCAATCACGCAAGCACGCCTCCAGCGGACGCACGCTCACCGGCGGCCTGGACTCCCGCGCCCTCGAGGTCCCAAAGCTCCTCTTCGGCGCCGCGCGCAACAGCGAAGAGGCCGGCTCCCTCACCATCATCGCCTCGTGCCTCGTCGACACCGGCTCGGCCGGCGACCAGATCATCTTCGAGGAGTTCAAGGGCACCGGAAACATGGAGCTCATCCTCGATCGCAAGATCTCCGAACAGCGCATCTTCCCCTCGATCAACCTCGCCGCCAGCGGCACGCGCAAGGAGCACCTGCTCATGTCCGAGCGCGAGATGAACACCATGACGGCGTTGCGCCGCCGCCTTCTTCAGATGCCGCCGCCCATGCAGATCGAGCAACTCCTCAACGCCCTCAAGCGCTTCAAGACCAACGATGAACTCGTGGGGAGCGCGGGCGACGCGAGGTCGTAAGAGGCGGCGTATCAGCCCACGATCTTCAACACGATCCACGCCGCCGCATACGCCACCACGCTCATCCACGCCAGTTGCAGCACGGCCCACTTCACGCCACCCGCCTCGCGCGCCGTCACCGCCAGCGTCGGCAGGCACTGCATCGCCAGCACATAGAACACCAGCGCCGACCACGCGACCGCCTCGGTGAAGATCGGCGTCACGCCGTCGTCGCGCGTCGCGTGCGCGATCTGGTCGCGCACGCCCGCGTCCTCCGCGTCGTCCACGCCCGCCACCATCACCGCCATCGTCGAAACGAACACCTCGCGGGCCGCGAAGCTCGTCAAGACACCCACCGACAGCTGCCAATCGAATCCCAGAGGCCTGAAGACCGGCTCGATCGCCCGCCCCAGCTTGCCCGCGAACGAATTCGACAACGCGTGCCGCGCCTCAGCCCTGTCCGCGCTCGTCTCCAGCTCCTCAATCTTCGCGCGTGCCGCGGCCTTGTCCGCGTCGGTCATCGCGACCTCGGGCGCGCCGTTCGCCGCGACCCCGTCGACCGTCTGGCGGATTGTCTGCGCCTGATCGCGAAGCATCAACGACTCGCCCGGGGGCGGGACGTGCGGGAACGCGCTGAGCCACCACAGCACCACGCAGATCGCCAGGATGTTGGTGCCCGCGTTCTTCAGGAACGTCATGCCCCGGTCGTACGTCGCGATCGCCGCCGTCCGCAGGCTCGGGACCTTGTACGTCGGCAGCTCCAGCGCCATGGGGCGGCTCGGGCCCTTGAGAATCGTCCGCCGCGCGATAAGCGCGGAGAAAAGCCCCGCGCCGATCCCAAGCGCATAGCACCCGACGAACGCCAGCCCCGCCGCGATCGGCCGATCGCGGAAGAGGATCGAGATCATCAGCACGTACACCGGGATGCGCGCCGAGCACGTCATGAACGGCGCGACGAGAATCGTCGCCAGCTTCTCGCGCCGATCCGGGATCGCCCGCGCCGACATGATCCCCGGCAGCGCGCACGCGTGCGACGACAAGAACGGCACAAAGCTCAGCCCCGGCAATCCGAACGGCCTGAGCAATCGGTCCATCAGGAACGCCGCCCGCGCCAGATACCCCGTGTCTTCAAGGATCGAGATCAGGAAGAACAACAGGCAGATCTGCGGCAGGAAGATCACGGTCGCGCCGATGCCGCCGACAACTCCCTGGGCCAGGAACTCGCGCAGGATTCCCTCGGGCATCGTGCTCGTGATCAATCCGCCCAGCTTCGAGAACACAAGCTCGATCCAGTCCATCGGATAGGTCGCGAGCTTGAAGATCACCATGAACAGCCCGGCCATGACCACCGCGAACGACAGCAGCCCGCTGATCGGATGCGTCAGCAGGTTGTCGAGCCGATCGGTGAGGCGCGAGCTTGCCATCCACCGGGCGCTCCCGTGCTCGCCAGCGGCGCACGGCAGGCTGTGCTCCGTGCTCAGCGAATAGACACTCTCCGCCCAGCGCTCCAGCGCGTCGCGATCGCCCGGCGGCGTGCGGTTCGACACCCGCGCACGATCGAGCGCGGGCAAAATCTCGTTCACGCCCTCGCCGCTGCGCGGATTGCACAGAACAACCGGGCAGCCGATCTGCGCCTCGAGTTGCTCGGGCGCCACGCGCACGCCCATCCGCCGCGCCAGGTCGATCATGGTGATGACGACCACCGTGGGCAGCCGCTGCGCAAGCCCCTCGCCCACCAGAGACAGATTCCGGATCAGGTTTGTTGCGTCCGCGATGACCAGCAGCGCATCGGGCTCGCGCGTCTCCTCTCCCTTGGGCGACAGCTTCCCCGCCAGCACGCGACGGCAGATCTCCGCCTCGGTCTGGTCGAGTTCAAGCGAGTAGATGCCAGGAAGATCGACCAGGTGCGTCTCTCCGCCGGCGACGCCGGGGTTCTCGTCCGTGCCGCTCGTCCTGCCATTCGCCGCGCGGATCACGCCGACGCGGGCTTCCTGGGTCGTGCCGGGGAAGTTGCTGGTCTTGTGACGCAGGCCCGAGAGCTGGTTGAAGAGCGTCGTCTTGCCCGTGTTGGGGTTGCCCAGGAGCGCAACGGTGCGCACCGGAATCTCGTCCGCGCTGGTGCCGACGGAAACAGAGTCATCACATCGGGGACACTCGCTCACCCGCGTGCTCTCCGCTCAGTCGTTGACCGCGTCCAGGAAAATACGCCGCGCCAGTTCGGCCGCCAGGCCGATCCGGCACCCGCACCCTTCGCGCCCCACGATCTCCACGATGCACGGCGTGCCGCGACGACACACCCGCACCCGCACGTTGGGCGACAGCCCCATCGCCCGCAGCAACGCCGCGTCCTTGGCGTCAAGGTCGGTCCGCGCCACGCTTCCGCACATGCCGGGTTGGGCGTCGATCAGGCAGGTCACACCCCATTCTAGGCCCCCCGCGGGCGGCGTTGAGACTCGGTCGCAACACGGGGTACTGGGTCAGGGCCTCCACCACAATTTCCCGCCCGCCACGGCCTATTTCATTGGCCCCCAGGCGTGCGGCAAGAGCTTCCCATTCTCCCATCCGCCGTCGATCGCAATGGCTTCCGCGATCAGGTCCGCCACCGGCACCCCGAGCTCCTTGGCGTCCTGCTCCCAGAGATCATCCCAGAAGGCATAGAGCGACGCCTCGCTGAACTTCCACTTGCCGTCCTCCCGCAGAAACACCGCAGGGTCGCCGGCCGTCGTGCCGTCGATCACCATCTCCGCGACCGCCTTGTCGTCGTTGATGAAGTGAACCTTGTGCAGCTCCGGGATGTCGAGATACTCCGACTCCCACCAGCCGTGCTCGGTCGCCCACCGCACATACCCCGCCCCGTCCAGCTTCTCGAACACCTCCCGCCGCCCCCGCGACTTGATCTGAAGCACCATGAACATCTCGGAAGGTCTCAGCTTCAGCACATCCTCGCGCCGCCCGTCCAGCGCCACCCGCACCAGCTCGCCCAGGTATTCGAGCGTGCCCTTAGTAACGATCTCCACGGCCCGAGCACCGTCACGCTTGTCCGCCGCCCGGTCATAGTCCGCCCACGCCTTGCGGATCTCCTTCTCGTCACCGAGCCGCCCACACCCGCCCATGACCACAACTACGCCCATGAACACCGCCGCGATGCATGTGATGATCCAGCGCATGAAGGTATTGTAACAACCAGCGGTATCCGTCAATACGCCCGCTTGAGCCCCGCTCCCATTCCGGGGGGTGGTAGTGCTACCGCATCAGCGCCATCGCCATGCTCACGAACACCGACGCGACCACCCCCGCAACCCACAGCCCCGCCGCCGCGAAGAACCCCGCCGCCATGCTGCGATACCACTCACGCCCGGGCGAGCGGCGATGCAGGTAGATCGCGTACAGCCAGATGAACAGCACGATCGCGGCCAGGAACGAGATCGCCACCGCGGGGAAGTAGCTCCAATAGCCGTACCTCCGCAGGATCCCGCTCACAACCGCGTCAAGAACCGGCAGCGATCCCGGCACACCGAACACCAACCAAGGAGCCCACCCGGCGGGCGAGGTACGCCCCTTCGCACGCCGCATCCAACGATCCGAATGCGTCGCGCCGCACTCGCTGCAACGGGCATACCCCGACACGCCGTCCCAGTTCAACGGGTACCCGCAGCGCCCGCACACCGACGTGCGGCCTTGCTGGACCAGTTTCGAGTGCTCCATGCCGCACTCCGGGCATTTCGCCGTGTCTCCCTCGCGCGAGAGATCGAGGGGATACCGACACCGCCCGCACCTGGCCGATGCGCCAAGCGGTATGGGTGGCGGGCTTGTGTCGGAATCGGCCGACATCACACTTGTATCGCTCCGGAACGGACCGGTGTTCGCCCAATCAACAAACTCACGCCGAGCGCTCAGATTGAACGAAGCGCCCACGCGACATACGTCCCCAAAGCCGACGCTCCGATGAACGCTCCAATCCCCAGGGCAAGCCCGATGACCTTGTTTCTTCGCCAATCTTCGTCAGGAAAACACGTCGGCTCGTACCCGCCATAGAACCAGAGATAGCAGACCGCGCCCAGCGGCACGGCGAGATACCAGAACACCCCGATCGCCGTTCCCAACCAGCCGACGACACGAACCGACCCAAGCGCGGACACAAACGCAAGCGCCGGCGACGCGAGAAACGCAAGCCAGAAGAACTTCGGATTGAACTCTCTGGAGGGCTGCGGCCCGCGTCGCCTCCGCGTCAGCCACCGCTTTGTGTGCGTCGACCCGCACTCCGGGCATCGAACAGTTTCTGCTACTCCATCCCAAGCAAGCGGATACCCACAACGCCCGCAGCGGTGCGCGGGCTCGCGGCCGGGCTCGCCGAGATGTTCGGCGTCGGTGCTCACGCTCTCATCATAATTCTGTTCGCGTGTCGCCGACACGCCGTCGTGTTGACGCCCGTGGGCAGCACCCCGTGCCGACGCTCTTGTCCTATGAATCACCCGTCCCCGACAACCGCTCGCCTACGGCACTTCTCCCACGCTGCTCACGCGTGAGCCCGTCAATTCCGCCAGCTCCAGCACGCGGTACGAGCCCGCGCCGTCGCCGTGAACGCTCGCGATCGAGCGCAGCAGCCCGCTCGGGTCGTCGTCAAGGAACTGGATGGTCTTGATGACGCTGGCGCGCTGACCGCTGACCCGCTGCACCGGGTTGAGCCGATCCAGCGTGGTCAGGATCGCCGTCGCGCCCGCGCCCCACTCCTTCGTCGGCCCGGATCGTTTGATGCTGCGCGACAACAGAAACACCAGGCTCGGCTTCATCGACAGCGCGGCCTTCAAACCCGGGAGCGGATCGGAGCGCCCCGTCGGACGTACGCCCGTCAGCCACGCGCGAACGCGGTCCTTCATGTCGCGCGTCGCGGAAAGCAGGCCGCCCCCCGCGCCCGTGAACATCTCGTAGCCCGCGCTCTCCGCGTCCCCCGCGCCCTTCGACGCCGGCGGCGAGCGGAACACGATCACCTGAAACTGCTGCGACGGCGCGAGGCTCTCGATCGAGCGCGACAGCTCGCCCACGACAAACGGCAGGCTCGACGCCATCGGCCCCGACGCGTCCACCACATACACGATGGTCGACGCACGCTCCGCCGCCACGCCCGCGAACGTGATCGGGGAGGCGTCGTTGCTCGCGGGCGCGTCGGTCGAGATCTCAACCGTGGCCGCGGCGGCTGGCGATGCGTGCGTCATCGCTACGCTGCGTCGCGGCGTTGCCAGCGCATCCTTGACCATCGCGCTGGTGACCAGCGCGTCGCTGGGCACGGACGGCGCGATCTCTTCCTCGGGCGGCGCTTCCTTCGGGGGCGCGTCCTTTGGCGCTTCGGGCGGCGCGGGGGTCGGTGTAGGTGGCGGCGGAGAGAGCTTCGGCGGCGCGGCCAGCACCAACGTGCTCTCGATCGTCGCGGGGAGCGCGTCGACCAGCGCGTGCGTCCGTCCCAACATCGCGCGATAGGAATGCACCCACCACAACGCGCCGCCATGAACCGCCAGCGACAGCGCGGCACACACGCCGCCCATCACCCACGGGTTCAGTGCTTGCCTGGATGGTTGCTTTGCTTTTCCCAAATCCGTGCCCGATCGATCATCCTCGCGTGGTGTGGCAATCCCAGTGTCGACATTCGTCGGCGGTGTCTTCACCGAGCAAGCCCGCTTGCGTCACGCATCATCGAGAATCCACGCCGCGCCACAGTCCGACCGACTCCCGACTCCCGTCCTCTCACCCCTGTGCCGCCTTCTCGGCCGGGGGCTTCGCCGCCGGCCCGCCGGACTTCATGAAGAACAGGCCGTCGAGCGACAGTGCTCCCGCGCCAAGGCACAGCACCGCCAGCGCCGAACAGGTGAGCGAGAACTGCCAGAAGAGCGGCATCCACGCCTGCACGTCCTTGGCGGGGTATTGGGGCAGGAACAGCAGTTGCGTTGTCCCCGCCTGGATCGCCGGGCCGAACTGCGTGAGCCACATCGCCACGCCCATCACCACCGCCAGGCCCAGGGCCCAGAAGCGCGTGAACAGGCCGACCAGGATCATCGCACCGCCGACCAGTTCGGTGATCGCCGCGCCCCACGCGAGCACCACCGGCCACGGGCGCTGCCCCAGCGCCCCGGGCAGCAGCCGCATCTTCGCCGGCTCTCCCTTTTCGTCGGTGGGCACGACGGTCGCCTTGGCCACCATCAGCGTGATGAAGTGAACATTCTTGATCTTCACCGGCTCGGGAAAGTCCGCCGCCGTGTAGTGTGTCTGGTTCGCCGGCGCCGGCGCGGGAGTGCTCGCCGGGGCGCTCGCGGGCGGCTCTTTCGCCGCCGGTTCCTTGGCGGCGGGTTCCTTCGGCTGATCCTGGGCCAACGCCATCAGCGTCGGGATGCCGGCGGACTCCCCCATCGTCGTCGGTTTGCCCGCCGGCGCGATGACGCCCATGTTGGCGAGCACCGCCGCCGAGTCCCCCGAGACCGAGCTCTCGTTCATCACCTTCCCGAGCCCCGCCCACACAAACGTGATCCCCAGGCACAGGCGGAGGAAGATGGGCGCGATCGAACTGCCGGAACCGTGACGAGCACTCATGTGGATCCCCAGTGCCCGGCATCGCCGGGCGGCCGTCGGGCGGCGGGCCTTCAGCCCCATATCCCGCCCGACTCGTCTTTGTTCGGCGCTTTCCCCCACACTTTCATCAGAAGTGCGCCGAATCCATGCCCGCAACGGTAGGATTATGGACGGAGCGGGCGTGGCGGAACTGGCAGACGCGCGGGATTTAGGTTCCCGTGGCCGAAAGGCTTTGCAGGTTCGATTCCTGTCGCCCGCATTCCGATTTTCGGCCTGTCGACCGCGCCGCCTGGCGCGCCGTTGCCACCCTTCGCAATCGCGCCGGGCCGCCAAGGTCCACTAACCGCCCAACCGGCAACTTTTGCCTTGCACCGTGGGGTGTTCTCTCCGATCGACCGTCCGCCGCGACCGCGCGGCACGGGAGAAGAGAGACATGGGTGTGTCCGCGCGCTTCGGTCGGGTCGGTCGTCGGAATCTTGCACGCCTTGCCGGCTCGATCGAGCCGCTCGAGGCGCGCACCCTCATGGCCGCCGACCCCGTCACGCCCGACAACCCCCTCTGGGCCATCCCGCGCGGGAGCGCCGTCATCGATGGCACGCTGTCCGACGCCGACTGGGACTCCGCCCTCACCATCTTCCGCACCCAAGCCACCCGGAACGACCGCGCCGCCACCATCCGCATGATGTGGAACGACGCCGGTATCTACCTGTCCGCCGACGTGCAGGACGAGAATCTCTGGGCCGACGGCATGGGCTCGGGCTCGGGCAACCGCTGGGAAGTCGAGAGCGACGACTCGCTCTCCTTCTACTTCGATCCCAACAACTCGCGCGACGAGTACTTTCAGAACGGCGATTACGCCTTCGGCGCCAACATCGCCGCGTGGACCGATGCTTACTCGGGCTCCGGCCCCGTCAAGCGATACAAGTTCGTCACCGGCGACGGCGCGGGTGGCTCGCCCGACTCCGAGTCATTCAACTGGTACGACGTCGTCCAGGCTGGCGAAAATCCCCTCGACTACTACCTACCCGCCGGCGCGGCCTACGCCACAAGCTACGTCGGCACGGTCAACAACTCCTCCGACATCGACACCGGCTGGTCCATGGAGGTCTACATCCCCTGGACCGCGCTCCGCATCAGCGCCCCGACGCACGGCTCAACGATCGGCATGAACTTTGACCTCATTTTCGATCAGGACGGCGCGGCCCGCAACATGGCAGACAACCGCGACGCCTCCAACCGCTTCGACGTCCCCCACCACATCGACGATCACATCCAGGGCGTACACAGCTCGTACGCATCCACCCTCGCGGGCATCCGCGGCCCGGTGAACTACGCCCACGCGATGTTCATCGACAGCCGCGCCGACGCCAAGCCCGCCGCCATCACCGACCTTGCCGTCCAGAACCCCTCGGCCTACGGCGCCCAGCTCACCTTCACCGCGCCCGCGGGAACCACCACCGGCCTGGGCGGCATTTCGAGCTACGAAATCCGCGTCTCGTCCACCCCCATCACAACCCTCGAAGACTGGAGCGACGCCGACCTCGTCCGCCAGGCCCACACCCCCCGCCTGGCAGGCCTCTCCGAGATGCTCCGCATCGCTGAACTCGCGCCCGCGACGACCTACTACGTCAGCGTTCGCGGCGTGGACGGCGCGGGCAACCTCGGCGATCTGTCCAACTCCGCAAGCTTTTCGACCGACGCCGCCATCTCCGGCGACAAGGGACGCATCATCCCCGCCCCCGCGGGCACCATGCTCATGCACGAGAACGGCGATCCGTTCATCGCCGTCGGCGATCACATGGGCCTTTCCTGGTCCTACACGCGCAACCTCTTCCCCGGCGACGTCTGGGACAACGTCAACCACATGTATCACAACTTCCACGACGAGCCTTCCTACGAGGGCACCGCCGGCCCATACCTCGACATGCTCCAGAACCGCGGCGTCAACACCATGCGCGTTTTCCTCGAGCTCCTCAACGTCACCTACGCCGGCAACCCCAACCCGCCGCAGGGCCTCTACTGGCTCGAGCAGGAGGCCGGACAGTACAACCAGGACATGCGTCAGTTCATCCACAACCTGCTCGAGGAATGCGGCTCGCGTGGCATCCACGTCATCCTCAGCCCCTTCGACACCTTCAGCTACGACGACGCCTTCGGCCAGGAAGGCCCTTGGGCGACCAGCATGGGCGGCCCGCTGACCGACATCAACAGCTTCTTCCAGAGCTCCGGCACGCTCGATCTCGCCAAGGCGCGCATGGACACCGTTGTTTCGTGGGTCCAGGAGAGCCCCTACGCCTCCAGCGTCCTGGGCTGGGAGCCGGTCAACGAGTGGGACAGCTACGAGTGGACGCTCAACGCCGAGGGGAACAGCGAGCCCGGGCGCGAGACCGAGTACCGCACCCGCGCCGCGTGGATCGACGATCTCGCCGCGTACATCAAGGAGATCGACCCTGACCGCCTCGTCATGAACAGCACCATCGCGCGCGACCCGCGCGGGCCCCTGGCGCGGGAGATCCTGTACTCGCGCACATGGGATGTACTCGTGCCGCACCTCTACACCATCAGCAACTCCGAGCCCATCAACAACCCGGCCGAGGACAAGTCGGTATTGATCGCGCTCGAGAACGGCTACTTCACCAACTACTGGGCAACCCACCGCATCGACAACCGCCCCATCCTGAGCGGCGAGTGGGGCATGAACCGAACCGCGTGGCCGAACCAAACTCCGGCCTACAGCGCCGATTTCACTCAGCAGGAGGACGAGGCCAACTTCCGCACGCTCATCTGGTCGGGCTTGGCCAGCGGGCAGTTCGGCACCGGCCTGCGCGTCAACACCGAGGAGCTCGCCTTCAACGGCTACAACCTCACCAGCACGATGCGCTATTACCAGCAGACCTTCGGGCGCTTCGTGAACAGCCAGACCCTCGCCCTCGACTGGTCGCACTTTGACGCCGACCCCCTCGCCGGCAAGGTCTCCGCCGTCGCCTCCGGGCGCACGCTCCACGCCTGGGGCGTGAGCGACGGCGCGCAGGGCATGGTCTACATCCTGAACGACGCCAACGTGTCCGCCTCGCTCGTCTCTGGCGCGACGCTCACCATCTCCGGCCTCGATCGCGACCAGCTCGTCGACGTCGAGGTCTGGACCACCAACATGTTCGTCGCCAACGCCTCCGCCACCTACTCCGCCCAGTACGTCGGCAACGGAACGCTCTCGATCGTCCTGCCCAACTTCACCACCGACCTCGCCATCAAGTTCAGGGCCCGCGCGTCCGGCGGCCAGTCCCAGGAGGTCGCCTCGCTCCCCGTCGACGACTCCATGCTCACGTTCTTCCTGGGCGAAGACAACCAGCCGAAGGCGATCCTGACCGGCCAGGCCGTGGGTGTGCAAGAGATCCAGGACATCGCGGCCATCTCCAACTTCCGCGCCCAAGCCCGCGACATGACGCCGTTCACCACGTCCGACGGCACGGTGCACCTGGCAATCACCGACACTTCCCGCCGCCTCTGGCTCATCTCCGGCTCGCCCACCGACGCAACATGGACCGCGCGCAACCTCACCGCCGAGATCGACGCCGACGGCCTGACCGGCGACCTCACGTTCTACTCGCCGAGTTGGGGCTCGATCCACATCGCCGGGCTCGACGCGCAAGGGCACGCGGTCAATTACTGGTGGGCGCCCGGCCTCGATTCCTGGCAGCACTCCGACCTCACCCTCCTCGTCGACGGGCCCGAACTCTCGCGCGGCCTCACCGGCTATGTCAGCGGGTGGGACGGCCTAAACCTCGCCGGACTCAACGACTCCGGCGAAGTCGTCGTCTACTGGTGGGCCCCCGGCCTCGACAGCTGGCAGTACGTCAACATGACCTCCTCGTTCGACGGCCCGACCTTCGGCGGGCAGCTCGACGCCTTCGTCACCGCCTGGGGCGGCATGAACATCGTCGGCATGACCGACGAGGGTCATGTGTCCACCTACTGGTGGGCTCCGGGTCTGCCCGATGATCCCAACCGCTGGCGCGTCGCCGACCTCACCGACGCCGCCGGCGCGCCCGTCATCGCCGACGCGGTCGAAGTCACGACCAGCGACGACGGCGGGATCAATGTGTTCGCGATCGACTCTTCGGGCGACGCACGCGTGCTCCGATGGACCCCCAGCGTCTTCTGGTACGACACCAACGTCTCGAGCGCCGCAAGCTCCACGCGCGACCTCTCCATGCCCATGGGCGCGTCGTCCTCGGGCAACCTCCTCGTCCTCTGCGCTATGAGCGGCGCGGACCTCGTCCTCTTCCGCTACGACCTCACGCTCGACCACTGGTCGACCATGGTCGCGGCGTAGCCATCCCCAAAATCCCGACGACACCAACGGCGCGCGAGCGGAAGCGCCGCGCGCCGTTGTCGCGCCCGCACTCCGCCCGACTCACCCTGATCTCCCAAGAACACTTCCCGAACGGGAACAAAAGAGGACGCCGGCCTACCATCGTCTCCCCTGTTTGCCGGGCCATCGCCCCCAAATCTGGAGATTCAGCCTTGGCCAAGTCCTTCCGTTGCCGACTCGTGACCCCGACCGCCAGCGTCTTCGACGAGGCGGTCGCGTATGCGTCGATCCCCGCGTGGGACGGCCTGTTCGGCGTGCTCCCCGGCCGCGCCCCGATCCTGGCTCGCATGGGCGCGGGCGAGCTCCGCGTCGACTTCCCCGATTCAAGCAAGGGCGAGGGCGGATCGCGCTCCTACTTCGTTGAGGGCGGATTTGTCCAGATGGCCGGCGAGCAGCTCACCGTGCTGGCCGAACGAGCCACCCCCGCTGAGCAGCTCAGCGCGACCGACGCCCAGAAAGAACTCGATGCTCTCATGGCCCGGTCGATTCCCGACGGCGCCAAGGACCGCCAGGCGCAGGTCGATCGCCTGAACCGAGATCGTCAGTGCGCGCGCCAGAAGATCGCGCTGGCCCGAGCCCAGAAGGGCATCTGACACCGACCCGACTCGAACACCGCGCCTGCTTCCGCGTACCCCAACGCGCCGGGACGTGACGCCTCCGCCCCCGCCGGCCCCCGACCGCCCAAGACGTGCGGATCACGCCCCGAGTCGACATCACTTCTCGTCCAGTTCCTTCCTCGTCCACGGGAGCGCACGCCCCTGATGGGCTTTGCGAACCTCGCGCACCAGATCGGGTGACACCGGCGGCGCCGCGTTGCCCCACGAGCGCCGCACGAACGTCAGCACGCCCGCGATATCCTCGTCGCTCTTCACCGGCGACGCGGGCATCGCCGCGTTGGTCGGCTCGCCCGTGTCGAGCGGGCCCTCCAGCCCGTGCAGCACGATCTTCGCGAGCGTTTCGGGGCGTCCGAGCACGCGCGCGGAACCGATCAGCGGCGGAATCGAGCCCGCGACCCCCTGGCCCTCGTTGCCGTGGCACCCGGCGCAAATTGTGTAGAGCGATCGCCCGCGATCGAAGAGCTTCCGCTCGCTCTCGGTCAATTCGCGCACGATCGGCTCGTTGACGCGGCCTTTCCATGTGAGATACGCGTCGCTGGCCTCCAGGAGCGGCGTGTAGCGTCCTGCACGCGAGAGCGCTTCGCGCCAGTGCGCGGGCTCGGCGTCGAGCTTGATGGTGCGCGGCTGCTTGTCGCGGAGATTCTGGGCCGCGGCAATGGACTTCAGGATGGGCACGCAACGCTCGTCGTCGCGGAGCGCAAGGTCGGCGGCGAGGGCGACGACCTGGCGGCGCGTGGCGTCGTTGCGCTTCACGAGGCACTCGGCGAGCGCACCAACCACGCGCGCGGAAGCGGGCGACGAGCCGAACGATGACGACGCGAAGAGGTTGCCGAGCAACTCCAGCTCCGCGCCGGCGGCGGAGTTGACGACAGAGACGCGCATCAGACGATCGCCCGAGTCGGATTGGATCAGGCGCGCGAGGCGCTCGACCAGCGCTGCCTTGTCGAGGTTGAGCAGGGGGAGCGAGAGGGCGGCCTGACGGCGGACGACGGGCGACGGATCAGCGCTCATCGCGTCGAGGCGGGCGAGCACATCCGAAGTCGCCGGCGCATCCGGCGACGCTGGCTTGGCGCGCTCCGCGAGCAATCGCAAGCCCGCGGCACGGATGTTGGGATCGGTGTCGGCGCAGGCGCGGGTGATATCGGCGTCGAGAAGCCCGGGCGTGTCGGTTTTCGCGCCGCCGCCCGCGCTCGCCTTGGCGTTGAACGAGATTCCCTCGAGCGTCCAGAGCGCGTGCAGGCGCGCCAGCGCAATGGTGGAATGCTCGAAGACGCGCCGCGCTTCGTCGGCGGCCAGTGCGTCGGCTCGCTCGACCAGTTCGGCCTGGGCGGCGTCGCGCCACCAGCCTTCGGGCGATTCGAGGTACGAAGCGACGCCCGGCGTGAGAAGTTCCGAGAGCTTGACCGGGGCGGGGCGCGGCGCGACTTCGTGCGTGGCGCGGCGGATGCGCCAGATCCGCCCGCAATTCAGGGGTGATTCGAGATCGTGCTCCTTGATGTAGTCCTTGAGGTACGGGGTGAGATACGTCTTGTGCTGGATCACGCCGCGGTACATGTCGGCGAGGTAGAGCGAGCCGTCGGGCCCGACGCAGGAGTTGACGGGGCGGAAGCGCTCGTCGAGGCTGGCGAGGAACTCGCGCCCCGGCGTGGCGTGGTGGGCGACCAGCACGCCGTTCTGATCCTCGAGCGTGTGGCGCTTGACGAGGTAGGCGGCGGGCTCGCAGACGAACGCGTTGCCGACGAACTCGGAGCCGAAGGCGTGCTCGCGGTAGATGAGGGGCCCGCACGCGGCGGTGTGGGTGGCGAGGCGGCCATCGGGGCGGAGGATCCCCTTCATGTAGCCGCGGTTGACGCCGACGGTGGGGCGTATGGGCCAGACGGTGGGGTCGGGCTGGACGAGCTCATAGATGACGCCCTCGCGCGATTGCTGGCGGTTGCGTGCGAAGTAGTGCTTGGGGAGGAAGTCGGCGCGGAGCGCGTCGGAGTTGGGCACATAGAACACGCGCCCGAGGTCGTCCTTGCTGATACCCCACTGCCCGTGATGCGGCACGCTCCGCGTCTCGATCGCGTCGCCCCGGACACGAAAGGCCTTGTCGTGCTGGGAGAACTCGATCCAGTTGTCGAGGCCGCGGAGCAGGCCGTTGGGCGCGTGCTCGGGGTTCTCGACGCCGCCCAGGTCGTTCATGACCGAGACCGTGCGGTCGCAGACGCCGTCGTTGTTGTCGTCGTGGGCGATGAAGAGGTTGGGGGGCGCGAGGACCAGGGCGGTGGTAGATGTCCTGGTGACGCGGAGCGGGAGCACGCCGCGCGGGAGCACGAGCTTGTCCATGAAGACGCGGGCGGTTTCGTAGAAGCCGTCGTGGTCCTGGTCGGTGAGGATGGTGATGCGCCCGGAGGGCTCGCGTTCGCCGGTGGCGTCGTTGTCGGGCATGTAGCCGCGCATCTCGACGACCCAGAGTCGCCCGTCGGAGTCGAAGGTGACGGCGACGGGTGCTTGGATCAGAGGCTCGGCGCAGACGAGTTCGGCGACAAAGCCGGGCTCGAGGCGCATGAGCGCGCGGGATTCTTCGGGCGAGTACGCGCGGGAAGAGGGGAGAGAGGTGGCGCTCGTGATGGGCGAGTCAGCAGCGGCACGCGAGTCGGCGGCGGGCGCGCCGGAAGTCGGCGTGGACGGCCGTGACGCCGCGTGATCCGCGCCCGGACCTGGGCGCTGGGCCAGTTCGAGCGCGCCGAAGAGGAGCGCGCCCGCGAGGATCGCGGGTGCGAGAAAAGACCTGCGAGTTTCGGGGCGGTCGCTCATCGCCACCAATGTAGCGGATCAGCAGCCGAGCTCGAAGTGATCGACAAAGATGTCGAGGTCGTCGGTGGTGCGCGAGCCATCCATGTTCAGATCGGCGATACCCTCGCCGAATTCGAAGGCCTGCGCGAAGGAGTCAAAGTCGTCGCCGTTGACGAAGCCGTCGTTGTTGAAGTCGGACGCGCAGGGGTCTATGGCGGGGTGTCTCCAGATGACGGCATCCCAGCGGCCCCAGCAGTTCAACATTCTCCAGCCCGCGACGCAGATCGTGTCGCCCTCGCGCCAGATTCGCCACGCCACTGAGTGCCCGCAGTCCGGATCGGGAAGCAGCCGGTGCAGGTCGACGAACGAGTCGGGCGTGCCGCTCCAGATGCAGGCGTGATCCGCAATTCCGTCGAACGTGAAGCCGACTTGCCAGCGTTCACAGCCGCCGCGGGCATGGGACCCGGGCGCCTTGAGCCAACTCGGGTGAAGGTTGATCGCGCCGTGCGACGACACGGACCACAGTGTCGCGTGCTCCACATAGTTTGAATCAAAGGTGGTGCCGACGATGCTGTCTCCGTCGACATCCCAAGCTTCGGAACCCAGAGCCCACTTGGGGTGGATGTCGGTCCACGACTCGGGCGTGCCGCGCCAGAAACCGGCGTGGGTTTCGCCTGCGATATCGGCGCGCCCGACCTGCATGTCGCGAGAGAGGCCGTAGATGAACGAGTAACTTGAACCGGCAGGATTCAGGTTCACCCAGGACTCCGGCGTGCCGCGCCACAATGATGCAACGGTTGGACCCGAGAACATCATCACGCTCCCGACCTGCACGCCGCCGCATGCGCCCCAGACGAAGGATTCGTCCGAATCGGAAGGAGCAAGATTGACCCATGATTCGGCGCTGCCGTGCCAGATAGCGGCCTGGGGGTTTCCTTCGGCGTCGCACACGAAGCCGCCCTGTTCTTCGCCATCGCACGCGTAGGCGTTCGATCGAACGGAGCCGGGCGGATTGAGGTCGATGCCAGTCCCGGTTGTTGGGTCCCAGATGAAGGCGTGCGTTGGCCAGAAGTCGGCGTAAAGGCCACCGACGCGGACTCCCGATGCCCCGGCGTAGAACTCCGCGCCGCCCGTGCCGGTGGGTGACACAATCTCCACAGTCCACTGGGCGGCGGCGCTGCCCATCAATGCCAGCGTGCCCACTGCGACGATCGCGACATGGATCTTCATGTGAATGAAGATCGACACGCCGCGTGCGCCCCCGTTCATTTTCTCGTTCGCGCGCAGCCCCGGGGAAAGACCTCAGCACCCCGCCTCAAACGGCTCCGCGAAGGCGTCGTAATCGTCCGCGTTGACGAAGCCGTCGATGTTGAAGTCGGCGGTCTCGTCGCCGGCGTCGAAGGCCTCGGCGAAGGTGTCGAAATCGTCGCCGTTCACGAAGCCGTCGCCGTTGATGTCGGCGGCGCAGGGCGGCGTGGTCTTGTTGTAGTAAAGCTGGTTGGGCTTGTTGTCGTCCCAGTTGCTGATCGCCATGTCGAGGCTGGCGCTGGCGACATAGACGACGCGCACCGACGACGCGGGCGTGACGCCGATTGACACCCAGCCGAACTCGCGGCTGGCGCACCACTGGCTGCGCGGCAGGGTCACGCCGTCGACGACGACCTTCAGCACGTTCTCGACGGGCTGCGTGGGCAGGTGGACGAGCTTGGAGGAGCCGCTGAACTCCGCGGACTTGACGCGCCGGCTCTTGTTGTCGACGTCGCCGAGGTAGATTCGTTCAACCGTGCTGGTGCCCGCGGATTGCCAGCTCGACGCGGCGGGGAAGCCCGTGCCGTTGTTGAGGAAGTAGCGCGAGCGCCCGAACCACTCGCCGCTGCAGAGATCGAGCTTGTTGTCGTTGTTGATGTCGCCGAGGAACACGGCGGCGGTGTAGCCGTCGGAGTAGGTCCAGTTGGCGGTGGTGTTGTAGTTGCCGGCGGGCAGGCCGTTGTACTGGCGGAAGCGCCCCGAGCCGCTGAAGAGCTGGTTGTTGTCGGCGAGGATGAGCTCGCGCAGGCCGTCGCCGGTGACGTCGCCGGTGGTCGCCATGAGACAGAACTGGTTGCGGATGTCGTTGGTGCGCCAGGTGGCGGTGGTTTCGAGGGAGGTGCCGAGGTTTCGATAGACGAAGGTGTCGGTGTTGGAGCCGTTGTAGCAGAGGTCGAGCAGGCCGTCGCGATCGCGGTCGAGCCAGATACAGGTGTTGAAATTCTTGGTGGTGGCGGTTTCCCAGGAGACGGTCGGGGAGAGTGCGCCGTTGACGTTGAGATAGACGCAGTTGCGCTTGGGGACGTTGTTGTACGCCTCGCCGCTGGCGACGGCCAAATCGGGCCGACCATCGCCGTTCATGTCGCCGAACGACACGCCGAAGGAGTCGCCCGAGACGGGCGCGGTCCACGACGCGGTGGTGTTCAGCACGCCGTTGTTGTTCATGTACAGGCGGGCAGACGTGCCGCCCTGCGCCAGCAGGATGCCGACCGCGACATCGGGCCAGCCGTCGGCGTTGACATCGGCGACGTCGAGGTGCCCGTGATACGCCGTGTTGGCGGATTGCCAGCTGGGCGAGCGCTCCAGCTGCCCCGTGCCGTCGTTGTAGTAAACCACCACGCGCTGCAGCGAGATGTCGTTGCCGTTGGAGACGACCAGGTCGAGCCAGCCGTCGCGGTTGAGATCGACCAGGGCGGCCCCGGTCGACACCTGCATGTCCAGCGAGGTCCAATCGGGCGCGGTGCTATAGACCTGTCCCAGTGCCAGCGGGGCCAGCCCGGCCAAGCCCAGCAAACCGGCGAGAGCGCGACGCGCGGTCGAGTAACTCATGTCTTTCTCCCTGAATGGGTGCGGGAGTGGCCGATACGCCGCGGCGAATCCCGCTGATCCACACTGTACCGGACCTTCCCGCAAATCCACCCCCGAACATCGCCCGGATTCGCGCGGTGTTTTTCACAGAGTTCGGTAGGATGTTGCCATCGAACACATGGAACCGACACCCGCTCAACACGTCACGCGGCTGATACGCGCCGCGGGCGCCGGCGACCCCAAGGCCGCCGAGTCCCTCCTCCCGCTCGTCTACGACGAACTCCGTCGTCTGGCGGCGGCACAGCTTTCCAAGGAACCGGCGGGCCAGACGCTGCAGCCCACCGCCCTGGTCCACGAGGCGTACCTCCGCCTGGTCGGCGGGGAGGCGATCGAGTGGCAGGGCCGCGGGCACTTCTTCGCCGCCGCCGCCCGCGCCATGCGCCGCATCCTCATCGATCGGGCCCGCCGTCATCGCGCCGCCAAGCACGGCGGAG
>JABWBC010000146.1 GCA_013360695.1 Phycisphaerales bacterium | reverse complement strand
GCCCTCGACGAGGCGCGGCGCGAGCTTGACGCCGGCGCGGGCGAGCGTCGCGTAGGCGTCCGCGGCGTGGAGCGGCGTCCACGCGACCGGGCCTTGGCCGATGCCCATCTGGATTGCGTCGCCGATTTCGAGGTCAGAACCGTCGCCGACCTTGCCGAGCGAGCCGGTGAACTCGTTGCCGATGCCGAGGTTCCAGCCGGCGCCCAGGCCGTAATCGCGATAGGCGGCGACGATTCCCTTTGGCCCGAGGCGCTTGCCGATCGTGAAGAAGAAGATGTTGCACGAGCACATGAGCCCGTCGGAGGCGTCGAGGTCGTGGCCGAGCTGGTCGGTGTGCGTGGTCTGGAAGCGCTTGAAGATCCAGCAATTCAGGATGTCGGGGCGATCGGGGAGGAAGTGGCCGGTGCAGGCGATGCGCTCGTCGAGGGAGTACACGCGGCGCTTGACCGCCTCGGTGAGGAGGAGGGCCTTGACGATCGATCCCGGCTGGTAGGCGCTGGTGATGGCGCGGTTGATCCACGGCGTGTTGACCGCGTCCTGGAACACGACCTCGGGATCATCGCGGAGCGTCGCGCGAGAGAAGCTGGGCATGGAGACAAGCGAGAGGATGTCGCCGGTATCGACGTCGAGGACGACGGCGCTGCCGTTGAGCGGCGTGCCGAGGGGCGCGGCGCCGGAGATGATGGCGTTGTTCTGGTCGAGGGGCTGGCCGGCCTCGTTGAAGTGCCCGTGCCAGGATTGCACGGACGCCAGGCCGAACGCGGGCGACATGAGGGCCTGGATTCGAGCTTGGAGCTGGATGTCGAGGGAGAGCTTGAGATCGCGGCCGGGCTCGGGCGGGAGGGTCTGGGGCGTGTCGCCGGTGTCGAGTCGGCGGGTTTGGACGCCGCGCAGGCCGCGGAGGGAGTTTTCGTAGGACGATTCGAGCCCGACGTGCCCGACACGATCGCCGGTGCGGTATTCGCCGCGGTCGACGGGAACGCGTGCCAGGCGCGAGGACGGATCGTCGATGAGCGTGCGCGCGGCGAAGGCGGGATCGGCGGCGATCGCGGCTTTGCGGCCTTTGACGTCGTCGGCCTGGATCTCGTTGCGCATCCAGCCCAGCACGTGCGTCGCGATGCCGTCGATCGTGATCGAGGCTGCGGACTTGGACGCGATCGGCGCAGGGAGCGTGGAGCGATCGATCGAGACGGTCATGGATTCGAGCGGGTACTCGCGGTCGCCGGCGTCGAGCACGGAGAGCCCGGGGATGCGCTCGACCTGGATAATCGGCGCCTCGTCCATGCCGATCGCGGCGGGGAGCGGGAGATCGACCTGCGCGCCGAGGGCGAGCTGGACCTCAAAGGCCTTGCGATCGTTCACGCGGTGTGAGAGGACGTGCGCGATTCCCTGCTCGGCGATCGGCGTGGTCGCGCGGCGCTCGATGCGGCGCTCGAGCTCGGGGGTGATGATCTCGTCGCGGGCCGCGGCCTCCTGCTTCAGTTGCTCGCGGCGCTGCTCGACGATCGTGCGGTACATCGTTTCGACGCGGGAGACGATCGCTCCGCGGCGTTCGGCGAGTTCGCTGGGCGGGATTTCGAGCAGCGACGAGAGCTCGTCCCAGGCGCGGGCGGCGTGGGCCTCCAGCGCCTGCTGGGTCGCCGCGATCAGCGTGTCGCGATCGTCGTCCTTGAGCTGGCTCCAGATCGTGCGATAGGCCTTGAGGGCCAGAGCCCTGGCCCGCGAGGCGGCCCAGGAGTTATCGATCATCGGATACGCAACCGCGACGTCGTAGCTGGCGCGGTCCTGCGCGAGCACGCGGCCCTTGCGATCGAGGATGCGCCCGCGCGTCGTGGGGATCCAGTGGCGTGCGACGAGCTGGGCGTCCGCGGCCTCACGGAGCTCGGCGCCCTTGGTGATCGTGAGCTGCCAGAGGCGTGCCGCCAGGACGAGCAGCCCCAGCGCGACGACGCCCATCACCAGGAGCAGTCGCCGGTGGAACATGGAGGGGATGTAGCGGGCGACGTTCATGGGAGGCGGGATGGTCGGAAGGGGCGTTCGACGGACGACGGACGGTATCGGCGCGGAGCGACAGCGAGGCCGGGGCGCGGCGATCTCTCAGGATCGGCGAACGGAGCGGCTTTCCCGTAGTTTGCGGTGAGAGCGAGCGCGGCGGGGCGGCTCACGCGATTCATCCTCGCGCGGAGTGAGCCTGCGGCGCGTGGAAGCTCGACAGTCGGGAGCGGCGGGCCGTACCATGGGCCGCCCGGACGCGGGCACGGAGGCCATGTGCCAAAGTCAACGTGGAAAGCGCACTTCACGCCGCAAGTCGTGACGTCGCTGCGCGAAGGGTATGGGTTCCGACCGTTTCTTGCGGACCTTGGAGCGGGGGCGACGGTCGCGGTGATTGCGCTTCCTTTGGCGATGGCGCTGGGGATCGCGAGCGTCCCGCAGAGCATCGCGGAGCAGCTCGCGGCGTTGCATCCTTGGCTCACGCCGCCCGCGATGGGGTTGTTCACCGCGGTGATCGCGGGAGCGATCATCTCCGGGCTGGGCGGGTCGCGGTTTCAGATCGGCGGGCCGACGGCGGCGTTCATGCCGCTGGTCTTCAGTATCTGCGCCACGCACGGATATGAGGGCCTGGTGCTGGCGACGTGCATGGCGGGCGTAATCCTGATCTTGCTGGGCGCGTTCCGATTCGGCGGCGTGATCAAGTTCGTGCCGTACCCGGTGACGGCGGGTTTCACCGCGGGCATCGGCACGGTGATCCTCGCGTCGCAGATCAAGGACTTCTTCGGGCTCACAATCCTCACGCCGGGGGGCAAGCCCGCGACGATCCCGGCGGATTTCGTGGAGAAGCTCCTGCTGTTCTGGGAGTTTCACGCCACGGTGAGCTGGCACTCGCTGGGGATCGGGCTGGGGTCGCTCGTAATCCTGTCGGTGCTGCGGCGGGTGGCGCCGCGCGTGCCCGGCGCGATCGTCGCGGTCGGCCTGAGCGCCCTCATCGTCAAGGTCATGGGATGGTCGACGACCACGGTGCTGTTCGACGGGGTTCACGCGCGACCGCTGGTCGAGACCGTGGGCACGCGCTTCGGCGGGATCCCCAACAACCTGCCCGCCCCCCACTTCCCGACGATCTCCTACGCGATGGTGCGAGAGCTGATCCCGTCCGCGTCCGCCATCGCGTTCCTGGGCGCGATCGAGAGCCTGCTCTCGGCGGTCGTCGCGGACGGCATGACGGGCTATCGCCATCGCTCCGACCAGGAATTGATCGCGCAGGGCGTGGCCAACCTCGCGAGCGTGACGTTCTTCGGCCTGCCCGCGACGGGCGCGATCGCGCGCACGGCGGCCAACATCCGCAGCGGCGCCAGGACGCCGGTGTCGGGCGTGCTCCACGCGGTGTTCGTGCTGCTGTTCATGCTGGCGCTGGCGCCGCTCGCCAAGGCCGTCCCGCTCTCGTCGCTGGCGGCGATCCTCGTGATGGTCGCGTGGAAGGTGAGCGAGCTCGAGCATTTCCGCTCGCTGCTCCGCGCGCCCAAGCCGGATGTTCTGGTGCTGCTCACGACGTTTGGCCTGACGGTGCTGTTCGACCTGACGATCGCGGTGGGAACGGGCATCCTGCTCTCGTCGATCCTGTTCATGCGCCGCATGGCGCAGGTGACGACGGTCACGGGGCTGAACGAGGAGATCGAAGAGGGGCAGGAGACGGAGAAGCTGGACCCCAAGGACCCCGGCGCGGTGCGCGAGAGGCGCGTGCCACGGGGCGTGGAGGTGTACGAGATCAACGGGCCGTTCTTCTTCGGCGTGGCGAACAACCTGCGCGACGCGCTGGACCAGATCGAGAAGCCGCCGCGTGCGGTGATCCTGCGGATGCGCTACGTGCCGCACATCGACGCCACGGGGCTGAATGCGCTGCGCGAGTTCCACCGGCGCTGCGTGAAGCACGGGACGGTGCTGCTCCTGGGCGGCGTGCACGCCCACCCGCTGTTCGAGATGGTGAAGGCGGGTATGGACAACGAGATCGGTCTGGAGAACATCCACGAGAACCTCGACGACGCGCTGGCGCGTGCGAGACAGATCGTGGGCGAGGCAGGGACTGCCGGCGAGAAGGCGTCCGCGGGCGGGCCCGGGATCACGGCCGATTAGCCCGCGCGGGCGGGCGGGTGCTCGAGGATCATGATCGCTCGAGCGATCGCCAGTTCAAGGTCAGGGCAGACGTTGTTGGGGTCGAGGACGTCGGCGGCGCCGCCGGCGCGAAGGGCGTTGTACTGGGCCCCGGTCATACCGGCAAAGAGCAGGTGGCGCCCGCGCGACTTGGCCTGGTTGAACAGGGCGCGCAGTTCCCACGCGGCGTCGGCGTCGAACTCGTTGAGGTCGGCCAGGTCGAGGACGAGCACGCGCGTCGCGGCCGGGAGTCGCTCGCACCAGCGGAGCAGGTTGGGCAGGCGGTGGACGCGACCGGAGCGGTCCTTGTCCCGGCGCAGGTGGAAGACGGCGATGCCGGCGGGGAGATCGACGCCTCCCGAGCCGTACTCGCCCGAGGCCTCGATGTCGCAGATGGGGACGTGGATGTCCTGCCAGATGATCCAGAGGAGGAAGAGGACGGGGGGCACCATGGCCCACTTGGGGAAGTGGTCGATCGCGAGCGTGCCCAGCGCCGCCCCGAGCATGAACGAGGCGATGATGGAGGCCAGGAGCGCGAGTCGTCGGGCGGTCGGGTGCGTGCGGGCGGAGTGCAGGAGCGCGACGGGTGAGAGGGGCGGGCTGGAACGACGCCGATCGCTGAGCCAGTAGAAGAACTGCACGGTCTCGGAGCCCAGGTCGGTGAGCACGCCGGTCAGGTGCGTGGTGCGGACCACGCCGCTGGAGATGCGGGTGATCGTCGCGTTCTGGAGGCCCATCGCCATCGACGCCAGGCCCGTCAGCCACCAGACGGCCAGCATGGAAGGCGGCTGGTTCGGCTCGCGGAGCTCGAGCCCCACCGCGAAGGCGGCGAGCAGGATGGCCTGGGCCAGCGACGGCAAGACGTAGATCGACTCCGACCCGCGCCGCCAGCCCGATTCGGTCAGGATCGCCGACACGCACGCGCCGGCGAAGAACATCGCGAGCACGAAGAGCATGAAGACGGCGGCGGGCCAGCTCCCCTCGACGAGGTGGCGCCCGAGGTTGCTGGCGTTTCCGGTGACGTGGCTGGTGACCGTGCCGCAGGCGATGAGCGCGACGATGTTGGTGTAGCCGGCGACCCAGGCCAGCGTGATCGCCAGGCGGGCCTGCTGGGTGAAGGAATGGGCTTGGGCGATGAGCACGGGGCGATCGAGTTCCCGGTCCGGCGCGTGCCGGCACGTCCCAAGGGATATCGGCCTTGGGGGCGGGCAAGGCTAGGTCGGATCAAGCCGAGTTTTCACCTTGCCGCGGACGGGATGGATCGTGCGGGTTATTCGCCCATGCACGCGGCCGATCGCGCTACCGGGCGCGGGGCTGGGCACGCCGTTTCGTGGGCCTTTGGCCCGCGGCGGAGTTCGCGGTCGACTCGGGCGCGGCGGCGTAGGTCACGACCACCTGCTCGACAAAGCCCTCGCGCGCCACGGGCGGGTGTACGACGTCGATACCTCCCGATCTGTCGCTCTCGGGATTCGCGTGCTCATAGGTGGCGATGATCTGACGCTCGACGGCGTCCACCACTCCGGCGCGTTCGATCTCTGGGACGGCGAGCAAGGCCGCCAGCCAGCGCCGCGCCAGCTCGGGCGTCGCGGGGCGCAGAAGCTCAACCAGCATCCTGACGTGGTCGCTGGGTGACAGCGATGCCGATGCGTCGGGCCCGGTCCTGGGCGGAATCAGCGGCGGGCGCTGCTGGCTCATGGCTCCCCACTCCGTTCACACCCGGCGCGATCGGCAGGGCCTTGGCCCGCACGCGCGTCTCGAGCGTCTGCACAAATCGATCCAGCCGGTCTACGCGGTCGATGAGCTTTTCCAGTGTGCTGGCCATCGCCGCCAGAAGCTCCGAGGGATCGGCGTGGCGGAGCATGTGCCCCTTGACCTCGGTGGCGCGCATCGGGCCTCGCCCCAGGAGCAGCCACTCGCCGCTCACGCCGAACGCGACGCAGAACTCCGCGAGAAACTCGGCGCTGGGCGCCTGCCCGGACATGTAGCGACGCACCGTCTCGGGGTTGGTGTTGGTCAACTCGCCGATGTGGCGGAACGAGCGATCGCCCGCGGCGGCCAGGAGGCGTTCATGGAGTTCGGTGACTTCCACGGGGTTCCTTATACCAGAAAGGCGTGTTCGGCGAAACCAACTTCGCTGCAGGTTCGCGGGCGTGTCGCGCGACACGCCAACCGCGGGGCTCGCGCCACCAGGACGAAGGGATCGCCGGGCCATTCAAGGCCGGCGGGCCCGCGCGTCGTCTCCGATCGGGTACGCTTGGTCGGATGGAGCGTCGAACGCCGCAGAGAACCGCGATCGAGGAGGCGCTGCGCGAGGCGGGTCGGCCGCTGACGCCGCAGGAGTTGCTGGAGCTGTCGCGTGCCCGCGTAGGGTCGATCAACCTGGCGACGATCTATCGGACTCTGAAGATGCTGACGGACGCGGGGGACGCGGTGAGCGTGCATATCCCCGGCGAGCCGCCGCGCTTCGAGGCCGCCCACATCGGGCACCACCACCACTTCCGCTGCGACGAGTGCGGCAGGGTGTTCGACATCACGGGGTGCACGGGGAGCATGGCATCGCTCGTACCGCCGGGGTTCAAGGTGCGCGAGCACGAGATCACGCTGTTCGGAACCTGCGCCGAGTGCGGGAAGGAGCCGCCGGGCGGTGCGGGAACGGACCGGCGGTAGGCGCGGGCACGGCCGCGGTGTCGCGCGGCGCGGGGAGCCAAGGGCGGGGCGCCCGAAGAAAAATCTGAAAATCACCAGCCGGTACGGGCGCGGGCATCGCCAGACATGGTGAGGAAATGGCGTCGGGACTGGTCGGTGCGTGTGCGCGGACCGGGCGGAGCCGCGTGAGATGCGTGCCGCGCGTGCGGAGGTGTTTCGTGCGCCGGCGCGGAGAATCGAGAGAACAGGAGAACGACATGAATCGCGGGATGAAGAATGTGTTGATGGCGGGTGTGGCGGCGATCGCGCTGGGGTTCGCGGGTACCGCCCGAGCGGAGCTCATCACCAACGGCAGCTTCGAGGGCGGCCTCTCGCCCTGGACCCTGCAGAACCTCGGCGTCGATTACGACTACGAGTTCGTCACCAACTTCGGATTCAGCGGCACCAACTCCGTCCGCTTCGGGCACGGCGCCACCGCCAACACCAGCCTCTTCCAGAACGTCGCCATCTCCGCCGGTGAGTCGTACCACTTCTCCATGTGGGTTTACAACAACGGCGTGGGCGACGACGAGCTCATCGTCCGGTCGTTCAAGAACGGCTCGTGGCAGGAGGACTACGCCATGGGCATCGTCCCGACCGGCCTGGAATCCTGGGGTGAGTTCACGATCGACTTCACGGCGAACTTCGACGCCGATGAGCTCTGGATCCAGGGGCGCGATCAGATCGCGACGTACTACGTCGACGACGTGAGCCTCACCGTGGTGCCCGGACCGGCGAGCGCCACACTCCTGGGCGTGGGCGGGCTGGCCTGGCTCCGCCGGCGTCGCTGATCGTCCTGACTCGTCAAGCATCGCAAGCGGCCCGGGAGGAGAAGCCCGGGCCGCTCGTCGTTGGGCGGGCGGATCGACGCGCCTTGATCTCGGATTGGCGAAACGCGATGTGCTGGCTTAGCCTTTCCCCATGACAACGAACAGAAGGGAAGGCACACGGCCGGGGTTTGCCGCGGCGGCGGCGATCAGGCTCTTGCTCATCGTGGCCGCGTGCGCTTGCACGACGGCCTGCGCCGTCAGCCGCCCCAGGCTCAGCCCCGAGGACCTTGAGTCCCGCGTCCGGGTGCAGGAGGAGGGCATGGCGCGCCACCTCCGCAAGCTGGTCGACCGCACGGTGCGACGCATGGAGCTGGAGGTCGAGATGCAGGAGCGCGGCGGGCCGCCCGCGGTGTTCGACGTCCTCATGATCTCCGGCGGCGGCGATTACGGGGCGTTCGCGGCGGGGGTGCTCGAGGGCTGGGGCGAGGTCACGGACGCGGGATGGACCCGCCCCACGTTCGACGTCGTCACGGGCGTCAGCACCGGGGCGCTCATCGCGCCTTTCGCGCTGATCGGCGACGAGAATTCGTACCGGCGCGTGCTCACGCTGTACGAGAACCCCAAGAAAGACTGGATCGAGCTGCGCGACATCTTCTTCTTCCTGCCGGGGCGACAGTCCTTCATGAGCACCGCGGGGCTGGAGCGCGACGTGCGCGCGCAGATCGACGCCAAGACCATCGCGGCGATCGCCGCCGCCGAACGCGACGGGCGAACGCTTGCGATCGGCGCGACCAACCTCGACCTGGGGCGGATGCACCCGTGGGACCTCACGACCGAGGCGGCGCGGATCGAGGCGGGCGAGCTGGAGAGCGATCGCTTCTACAAGGTGCTGATGGCGTCGGCGGCGATCCCCGCGCTCTTCCCGCCGGTCGTCATCGACGACACGCTCTTCGTCGACGGCGGGACCACCTCCAACATCTTGTACGACGCCGATCTGCGCGCCGAGGGCGCGCCGGTGCAGGAATACCGCAGGCGAAACCAGGGGCGGGCGCTCCCGAAGTTTCGCTTCTGGGTGATCGTAAACAACCAGCTCGGCGGCACGCCCCAGCGCGTCGAGCCCTCGTGGGTCTCCATCACCGAGGCGAGCGTGGCGACCGCGATCCGCTCGTCGACCATCGGGACGCTGCGACAGCTCTCGCTGGCCACCGAGCTCCAGCGGCGCGACGGCCTCGACGTCGAGTTTCGCTACGTCGCGATCCCCGACGAATGGCGGCCGCCGGTCGAGGGGGCGTTCCACGCCGAGACGATGCAATCGCTGAGCAGGCTCGGCCTCGAGATGGGCCGAATGGTCGAGAGCTGGCGCGAGGACCTGAGCAGCCGCCCGAAAAGCGAGGGGATTCGGTAGGTCTCGCGGCGGACGACCGGGCAAGGCGAGAATGCGCGTCAACAACGAAAGACCCCGGGCGAGATGCCCGGGGTCATCATAATTGAGGGGTCGAACAAGGTTCGCGGGCGCGTCGTCGAGCGACGCGCGGGGATCACTCGTCTTTCACGCCGAGGGCCTTGTGCCCTTCTTCCTGCAGGCCCTTGATCTTTTCGAGGGCGGCCTTGGCCTCGGCGTTCTTGCCCGCCAGCAGCTGCTCTTCGATGTCCAGCAGAGCACGCGACACGCCGATCAGGTGCTTGCGATACTCCGCGACCTTGGCGGCGTCGCCGTTGGCGTGCTCGGGCTGGAACATCCGGCAGGTGGCGCACGCGGCCTGAGCCTCGGCGACGGCCTTGAGCGCGTCCTCCGCGGTGCCCGTGCCGTCAATGGCGCGACCGAGGTTGCGCACGGCGCGATTCATGCCCTTCATGGCGCCTTCGGCGTTCTGCGGGCCG
>JABWBC010000145.1 GCA_013360695.1 Phycisphaerales bacterium | reverse complement strand
CATCGGTGCGTGCGGCGCGACTCGCGGACTCTCCGGGCGGCGGATCGCGCCGGCGCGCCGATCGCTCGAGCCGCGTGCCGGCGCCGGTTCAGCTCTTCTTTCGCGTGAGCTTGAAGATCGCCTCGCCGGCGGGCTGTCCCTTGTCGAAGCTGGTCCAGGTGTTGGTCAGGTGGTCGGCGTCGATGATCTCCATCTTCAAGGAGTGCATGTGCGAGTCGTTCGGCGACTTGAGATTCGTCGCGTCTACGAAGTCGAACATGAACGAGTGCTTGCCCGGGTTGGCGTCGCGCATCCGCGGCTGGTTGCCCGCGGCGCAGTAGTGCGTCGCCATGACCGCCGTGCCGTCCATGTGGAATGCCGTCACCATCTCGTGGGGCGTCCCGACGAAGAGGTTTTCCGTCACCGTGTGCCCGTTGGCCGAGACCCGGTAGATCGCGGTGCAGTCGACCTTGCCGTCGCCCTCAAAGTCGCATTCCCAGGTTCCCGCCAGCGCCTTGATCGGGTCGAGAGCCGACGGCGCGGCGGGCGCGTGTTCTTCCTTGGCCTCGCTGGCGCCCTGCGCCGCGGCGGATTCTTGTGAGGCGGCCTTGTGCCCGCCCGAGGCGCAGCCCGCCAACGCCGCGATCGTCAGCGTCGCTCCCAACAGACCCAGGCGGTTGGCCAGGCCGAATCGCTTGTCATTTCGCATGAAAGCCTCCTGTGTGAATGCGCGGCGTGCAGGTGCGCGGGGTCATCAGTATGCCAGAACTCTCGCACGCGGCCAAGCGACAACATCCGTATTCTGTCCGGCGTCGAACTTTCCGCTGCGTTCATATAGCAACGAACGCTCGACCCTGATACCGCACGACGATGGAGCCCGACATGTCCGACGCCGCCGCGTCTTTGCCCGAATCCACCCGCTCCGCGTACGAGTTTTCGACGCCGCAGAAGGTCTATTTGTGGCTCTCGTCCTTCTCGCTGGCGTGTCTCTTGATCGCGGACATCGTGGGCGTAAAGCTCTTCCGGGTTCCGTTCCCCGGCGACTTCTCGTTCACCATGCCGTTCTCCAGCGTGACGTATGACTCCGTCACGCACACCTGCGGGATGCTGACGTTTCCCGTGACGTTCCTCATCACCGATCTGTTGAATGAGTACTACGGCAAGAAGGCCGCCCGGCGCGTGGTGTGGATCGGGTTTGCGATGGCGATGTTCGTGTTCGTGGTGGTGAACATCGCGCAGGCGATGCCGTCGTGGGACGTGCCGTTCAACGTGAAGCAGGAGTCGTTCGACGCGATCTTCGGGAGCGCGAAGGTGATGTACATGGCGTCGCTGATGGCGTACCTGGTCGGGAATTTCTGCGACATCGCCATGTTCGGCGTGTTCAAGCGCCTGACCAACGGCCGTTTCATCTGGCTGCGCGCCACCGGCTCCACGATCGTCAGCCAGATGATCGACTCGTTCATCGTGACCTATCTGGCCTTCGGGCTGGGGCGAACCCTGTTCGCTGGCGGGGGCGAGCCGATGCCTTTCGCCGAGATCATCAGGACTGCGGCCACGGGCTACACGCTGAAGTTCGTCATCGCGATCGGCATCACGCCGATCATCTATCTCGGGCATCGCGTGATGCGCTCCTGGTTCGGGCTGACGCCGATACCCGCGCGATAGGCGTGAGCTCGGAGGAGGCGCTCACGGCGCGAACGGGACCCGGCCCTTCGCAAGGCCTCGTGTCCGGCGCCCAAAGGACCCGGTACCGCGGGTTTGGGCGAGAACTCACGCGATCGCGATCGAGCCTCGATAGACCTCGGTCGCCGGTCCGGCCATGACCACATGCCCCGGGCGCTGCTCCCAGCGGACCTGCAACTCGCCGCCGGGCACGCGGATCGTCGCGTTGCGCTGGAGTTTGCCCTCGATCGCGGCGGCGACCAGGACCGCGCACGCGCCCGTACCGCACGCCAGCGTCGAGCCCGCGCCACGCTCCCAGGTCCGCATGGTCGCCGAGTTCGCCGATTCGATGCGCACGAAGTGGACGTTCGTCCGGGCCGGGAACAGTGCGTGCGTTTCGAGCATGGGGCCGGCGCTCTCCAGGGGCACAAGCTCGGGCCTGGCGCAGAAAAGCACCGCGTGCGGGTTCCCCATCGACACGCAGCGGATCACGGGCTCCAGGCCAGCTCCGTGATCGCCCGCGTCATCGCCCCCGCCGCTCCAGCCCTTCCATGCATCGGCGATTTCGCGCGGCAGGGGCACGCGCAGCAGTCCATCCCACGGCGTCTCGTGCCCGCCCATCGCCGCGCGATCGGCGAGCACGGGAATGCGATCGGCATCGAGGATCGGCTCACCCATATCGACGGTGGCGGATGTGAATCTGCCTCCCTCGGTTCGGGGCTCGACCGTCACAACGCCACGCCCGGTGCGGATGCGAAGCGTGCCGGCGCGGCGTTGGCGACGCTCAAAGAGGTGCCTGGCGACGCAGCGGATGCCGTTGCCGCACATCCCGCCGTCACTCCCGTCGCTGTTATAGATGGAGAGACGTGCGTCGACCTCGGCATCGGCGTCGAGCACCAGCACGCCGTCGGCCCCGATCCCCGTGCGTCGGTCGCACCACGCCGGCGCCAGCACTCTCCAGGCGGGGGGCGCGTCCCGCGCGTCGAGGCGGTCGATAAGGATGAAGTCGTTGCCCAGGCCGTGGTACTTCAGGAAATCCAGCATTGCGGACATGGTCCTCCGTCCCCGAGGCGTCGTCAATGTCATCGGCGCGGTTTGACGCGGGATTGTTGATCGGTCAACATACGCGCGTGACGATCTCAAGGGGCGTGGTGTGAAGCCCACTTCACGGGCTGTTTCGCGGCCCATTTTCACGGAGACATCATCATGGACTGGCTCTCGTGGCTCTGGCTTCCGATCGTGCTTTCCGCCGTCGGCGTGTGGATCGCGGCGTTTCTTACCTGGACCGTGCTCCCCACGCACAAGGGCGACTTCGTGGGCCTGCCCGACGAGAAGAAGTTCATCGATACGGTACGCGACATGGGCGTGAAGCCCGGCAACTACGGCTTCCCGCACTTTGCCTGCCACAAGGACGCGAACACGCCCGAGGCGAGGGCGACGTGGAAGGACGGGCCGGTGGGTTTCGTCACGGTGATGTCGAACCCGACGAGCATGGGCCCGCGGATGCTGGCGAGCTTCACCCTCAATCTCGTGGTCGCGTTCCTGATCGCGTATGTCGCGGGCGAGGCGCTGCCGAAGGGCGCGTCGTTTTCGAAGGTGTTCCAGGTGGTGGGGACGATCGGCGTGCTGTCGTACGCGTTCGCGCATGTGCCGCACGGCATCTGGTTCGGCGCGTACAAGAAGACCATTCTGGCCAACATGTTCGACGGCGTGGTGTACGGGCTGATCACGGGCGCGATCTTCGCGTGGCGCTGGCCGGCGGCGTGAGGGAAGAGTGAGGGACGAGCGAGCACGGCGCGAGGTGCTACAGCAACGGGCTTGGTGGATCAGGACGAATCAAGGCCCTCCCGCGCCCCCTGAGCCCGAATGCCGGATCGCGGCGGAGGATGACCCGAGAATCGCACGTTGGTGGATCATCGCAGGAGCAACCAGAGCGCCCCGGCGACGTGTGCCGCGGCGATGAGGGCGGTGATGAACCAATAGCTCACCTTGCGGTTCTTGTGGCGGACCAGCAGCATGGCCGCGATCGCACCGGCCCAGCCGCCAAACAATTCGAGCGTGTGAAGCGTGCGTTCGGGGATTCTCCGCTCGGCGCGGGCGGCGCGGCGTTTGTCAAGCCAGAACGCGGCGAACGTCAAAGGCCCCATGACAAGCAGAATGACCAGATACAGGGTCACGGGTCGAGGGTAGCCGTTGACGTCCGTGTGGGCGGTCGGAGCAAGCCGGGGAACCGGGGTGCTGGAAACGGCGAATGGACGATCGGGAGTGCGTTCGGCCCGGACCGAGCCGCGAGTGTCCCGATAATCACAACCAACCACGGTTTGTTTCGCACGGGCCACGGCGGGTGGGCGCCCGGCCGATAGGATTGCACGCGCATGAAGTCCGTCCAACTCATCTCGAACGCAAAGAAGGCGGCCACGTCCGGGAAGCTCGAAGACGCCGAGCGGATGCTGCGCCAAGTCGTCGTCTCGGACCCGGGCAACGTGCAGGCGTGGTACACGCTGGCGTGCGTGCTCATGGACATGCGCCGTCCGCAGCACGCGGTGGAAGTGTTCGGGCGGACGCTGCGCGCGAAGCCCGACCATGTGGACGCGCTGGTCGGCATGGCGCGGGCGCAGGCGTTGATGGGGCAGCTTCCGCAGGCGTTGGCCACCGCCCGGCAAGCGACGGTCGTCGACCCGCGGAGCGTCGCGGCTTGGGTGGAGTTGTCGTGGCGTCAACGGGTCATGTCACGTCCGTACGACGCGTTGGTCTCCGCGCAGCGGGCCGAGGCGCTCGCGCCCGAGGATCCGGAAACGTTGGTCCTGCTGGCCCTGTGCCTCCAGGACCTGGGTCGGAACATGGAAGCGTCCGTGGCGGGGCGGCGTGCGTTGTCGGTCCGACGAGGGCCAACGGAGTTGATCGCGCTGGGGGGCGTCCTCTTGGCGCTGGGCGAGTCCGAGGAGGCCAATGCCCTGTACGCGGAGGCCGAGAAAACAAGGCCCGGGCTCGCCGAGGCTATCACGGGGCGGGCCCGCGCCGCCGAGGCGATGGGGAACAAGGAGGTCGCGCTGGATCTTTTGGAGGGGATCATCGGTTCGGCGAAGACGCCCAACGCGGCGCTGGCCCAGTACGGGTTTCTGGCCGCCAACGCCCCGGAGCGGCGCGCCCGAGCGATCGATCTGGTTCGCGCGCGGCTGTCGGCCCCGACGAACAACCCGGCGAATACGGTGACGCTGTGGTTTGCGCAGGGCTCGCTCCTGGAAGCGGACGGCGATTTCGCCGGGGCGTTTGAGGCCTACTCGCACGGCAAATCGCTCTATCCGCCCACGTTCAGCGCCGAGGCCCTGCGCCGCCGCACGGGCCAGCTCATCGAGGCCTTTTCGTCCGAAGCGATGAAGAGTTATCCGTCCTCGGACAGTTCGGACGAACGTCCGGTGTTCATCGTGGGCATGCCGCGTTCGGGCACCACGCTGCTCGAGCAGATCATCGCGAGCCATCCTCTCGCGCAGGGGGTGGGAGAGCTGGAGGACATTTTTCGCCTGCTCAACGCGGTTCCTCTGCGGCTGCGTGTGCCCGAGGAATACCCGCGAGCGTTCGCCGCGATCACGCCCGATGCGATCGGGCAGATGGCGCGTGAATACTCCGAGCGGTTGACGCAGCTGGCGCCGGGAAAGGGGCGTGTCATCGACAAGATGCCCCACAATTTCCTGGCGCTGGGTGCGATCGCGTTGATGTTCCCGCGTGCGACGCTGATCCACAGCCGGCGCAACCCGCTGGACACCTGCCTGTCGTGCTTCACGACGCCCCTGGGACCGGCCCACTCCTATTCGACTTCGCAGGCGAATCTTGTCGCGAATTACCGGGAGTACCGGAGGATGATGGACCACTGGAGCGGCGTGCTGGGGGAGCGCCTTGTCGAGATGGAGTACGAGGGGCTGATCGCAAACCCGGAGCCGGAGTCGCGCCGTCTGGTGCGGGCGACAGGGTTGGATTGGAACCCCGCGTGCCTCCGGTTCTACGAGGGCAAGCGCGCCGTCACGACCGCGAGCGTAAATCAGGTGCGTCGCCCGATGTACGACAGCTCGATCGGGCGCTGGAAGCGGTTCGAGCCTTTCATCGGCGAGCTGATCGACGGCCTCGGCGAGTTCCTCTAGCACAGCGAGGCGCGTGCCCGCGGCATCCCCCATGAAATCGCTGCAAGTCATCTCTTCGGCCCGGGCGTTGGCGGCTTCGGATCGGTTCGCCGAGGCGGAGCGGGTGCTCCGCGCGGCGTTGGGGCACGACGCGGGCTCGGCGCCGCTGCTCCAGGAGCTCGGCGGCCTGCTGCTGAGGACGGGGCGCGCGCGGGAGGCCGCCGAGTTGCTCTCGCGTGCGGCGCGTCTCAGGCCGGATTCGGCGTCGATTCAAGTGGACTTGGCGCGCGCGTTCGGAGAGAGCGGTCAACTGGGTTCGTCCGTCGCGTGCGCGGAGCGTGCCACTCGATTGTCGCCCTCGGACGGAGGAGCATGGCGCGAGCTGGGGAAACGACTCCACACCCTTGGGCGCCTGCCCGAAGCGGGCGCGGCGCTGGCCCGGGCGGATTCGTTGCTCTCGCGTGACGCGGAGGTCAAGCAGTTGCGGGCCGCGGGCCTGCACGCCGCTGGTCGGATGCACGAGGCGCTCGATTTCGCGCGTCAGGCGGTGTCGATCCGGCGCGGCGCGACCGAACTGTCGATGCTCGGGCTCGCGCTGCTCACCCTCGGGCACGCGGATGAGGCGTTGGCGGCGTTCGACGAAGCGCTGCGGCTTTCCCCCGAGCACGCCGAGGCCGTGTCGGGGAAGGCGCGTGCGGCCGAATCGCTCGGCAATCGGTCCCTGGCGATCGAGACGTTGGCGCCGGTCGTGAGCGGGCCGGCCTGCACGAACGCGCTGCTGGCCCAGTACGCGCTTCTTTGCGCGCGCTCGCCGGCCCGTGGAGCTGTGATTGACCAGTGCCGGGCGCGCTTGCGTGACTTTGGCGGCAATCCCACCAGCACGATGCAGCTGCGCATGGCGCTCGGCGCGCTCCTGGAGGCCGAGGGCGACTATGCGGGCGCGTTCGAGGCGTACCGCGCCGGCAAGGAGTGCTATCCGCGGACGTTCGACGCCGCCGAGCACACGCGCCGGTTGCGTGAGTTGGCCGAGGTCTTCGACGCCCGGACCCTGAGCGCGCTCCCGCGCTCGTCGTGTGAGGACGCGCGTCCCGTGTTCATCGTCGGGATGCCGCGGTCGGGCACGACGCTGCTTGAACAGATCCTGGCGGGACATCCGCGGGCCGCGGGGGTGGGCGAACGCGACGAGTTGCTCATCATGATCGACGGGCTCCCGCGTCGGCTGGGGGTCGCGACGGCGTTCCCGCGCTGCGTCGAGTCGGCTTCCGCGGAGGCTTTGGCGGGGATCGCGTCGGAGTATCTGTCGCTGCTGGATCGCCACGCGCCCGGGGCGGAGCGCGTCGTGGACAAGATGCCGCACAATTTTCTGGTGCTGGGCGTGATCGCGTCGCTCTTTCCGCGCGCCACGCTGGTTCACAGCAAGCGCCACCCCTTGGACACCTGCTTTTCGTGCTTCGCCACCCCGCTCACGGTCGCCCACAACTACTCGACCTCGCAGGCGAACCTGGTGGTGGCGTACCGGGCGTATCGCGGCCTGATGGAGCACTGGAAGTCGGCGCTGGGCGAGCGTCTGGTCGAGATGGAGTACGAAAGGCTGGTCGCCGAGCCGGAGCCCGAGTCGCGCCGGCTGGTCCTGAGCACGGGGCTGGAGTGGGACGACGGGTGCCTGCGGTTCTACGAGGGGAATCGCTCGGTGGTGACCGCCAGCGCCAGCCAGGTGCGGCGTCCGATGTACGATTCGTCGATCGGGCGCTGGAAGAAGTTCGAGCCCTACCTTTCGGAGTTGATCGAGGGCCTGAAGGACTATGTTTGATCGTGAGGGAGCCATGAGCCAAGCCGCCAACCTGCTGCAGAAGGCCCGTTCGCTGGCCGCGTCCGGGAAACTGCAGGAAGCCTGCGAAACCTATGCGAGCGCCGCGCGATCGGACCCGCGGAACATCACGATCTGGACGGAGCTGGGCGCGGCGTTCAACGCGGCCAATCGACCGAATGAAGCATTGCAGGCGCTGGCCCAGGCGGGGGGCTTGAACCCGGGGCATGTGCCGGCGCTGGTGGAGGTCGCGCACGCCGAGACGAAGCTCGGTCGGCACATGAACGCCGCCGCCGCCCTGCAGCGCGCCACGTCGCTGGAGCCGACCAACGGAAAACTGTGGCGAGACCTCGCGGTGGCCTTGTATACCGGGAACGCCGGAACCAAGAGCCTGCGCGCGATCCAACGGGCCCATCAGCTGGCTCCCGACGACCCGGATACGACGCTGTACCTGGGGATGATGATGTGCGACTTTGGGTCGATGGAGCGGGGTCTGCCGCACCTGCGGCGGGCCGCGGAACTGAAGCCGAGCGTTCGATCCTACGCCTCTCTGGCCAATTGTCTGTGCTCGCTGTCCCGCATCGAGGAGGCGCACGAGTTCATCGAGAAGGCGGCGGGAATCAACCCGTACTTTCCGGGCGTTCCCTATACCCGCACCAAGATCGCCGAGGCGATGGGACGGCGCGAGGACGCGATCCGGATCGCCGAGGAAGCCCTGCGGAACGGCTCGGGCGCCGCGGACCTCTGCAGCAAGTATGCGGACCTCATGCGGAACAGCCCCGACCGCGCCGGGGCCATCGAACTCCTGCGCGAGGTGGTCAGACGCCCCAGGTCCATGCCGCCCGCGATGATGAGCCATTACTGGCTCGGCCTGGGCACGCTGCTCGATGCCGAGCGTCAGTACAAGGAAGCGTTCGAGTGCTTCAAGAAGGGCAACGAGCTTGGGGCGCATCCGTTCGATCCTCGAAGCGTCCGCGCCCGCACCGACGCCATCATGCAGACGTTTTCGCGCCAGGCGCTTGCCGCGCTGCCCAAGGGCGATCGCGATAACCGGCTTCCCGCGTTCATCGTGGGGATGCCGCGATCGGGAACGACGCTGCTTGAGCGAATCATCAACGCGCACCCGGAAGCGGCCGGGGCCGGCGAGCTCGGGCTCATCCCCACCCTTTTTCGAACTCTTCCGGGCCGCCTCGGCACCCAGGCGTCGCCTCCCAATGCGCTTCGTGTGTTGACTCAGGCGGCCGTGGACGACATGGTGCGCGAGCACCGCCAGCATCTTTCCGCCATGGCTCCCAACGCCTCGCGCATCGTGGACAAGCTCCCGCACAATTTCCTGCACCTGGGTTACATCAGCATCCTGTTCCCGAGCGCCACCATTTTTCACAGTTCGCGTCACCCGCTGGACACGTGCCTTTCCTGCTACATGACGGCCCTGAGCCACTCCCACGGCTATTCATTCTCGTTCGCCGGACTGGTTGCGGAGTACACCGAATATCGCCGGCTGATGAACCACTGGAAGGACGTGCTTGGGAACACGATCACAGACGTTCAGTACGAGAACGTGGTCGCCAACATCGAAACCGAGGCTCGCCGGGTCATCTCGGCGCTCAGCCTTCCTTGGAACGACGCCTGCCTGGCCTTCCACAAGTCCAGCGGTCCGGTCGTCACCGCCTCGGTGAATCAGGTCCGCCGCCCGATCTATGACTCTTCGAGCGGGCGCTGGAAGAATTACGAGCCGTACATCGGCGAACTGATCGAAGGCCTGCGCCAGTTCCTGTAGGAGCCCTCGTGTCGCGCGTACTTCCGTTGCTCGTGCAGTCCGGCCGCCTGCGGCGCGCGGGCGACCTCGCGGGGGCCGAGCGCCTCCTGGTGCAGGCGACGCGCCTCGATCCGCGTCATGCCGGCGCGTTCCACGATCTCGGCCAGGTGCTGATCGAATCCGGGCGGCCGTCGGATGCGTTGCCGGTTCTCGCTCGCGCGCTGGCGCTGCGCCCGGAGAACGCGGGCGCC
>JABWBC010000144.1 GCA_013360695.1 Phycisphaerales bacterium | reverse complement strand
TGCCGGGGGCTGGGCCGGGGGCTCGGCGGGCGGTTGAGTGGCCTCGGGAGCCGCGGGCTCGGCTGGAGTTTCCGCAGCCGGTGCCTCGGCGGGCGCGTCCGAAGGCTTGGCGTCTTCATTGTCGCGGTACGGATCGATCGGACGCTTCTTGACCACGCCTGGCTGCGATTCCAGAACGCCCAGGGCGACCTTGTCGAGGTTGCTCGCGTCAATCTGGTCGATTCGGTCGGTCAGGGAGTTGAACGATGCGAGCTGGTCCCCCTCCAAGACCAGGCCCGAGCGACCGATGCTGGTGAGATCGTTCTTGGCATCGGCGACACGTCCGTCGCGGAGATGTGATTCCGCCGCGGTGAGCAGGCCGTCGACCTTCGGGGCCATTGTGGACTTGGTGCTCTGGCAGGTCGAGCGAACGGCCTCAACGCGGGCGTTCTGCTCGGTGTTGGCCTTGCGCGATCGGACGACGGACTGAAGGTGGGCCTCGGCGGAGCGGATGTTGCCCTGGTCGGCGTCGTTCTCGGCGCGCTGCAAACTGAGCTCGACGGGGTCCATGGACTGGGTCTGGCGGGAGATTGAAGACACGAGGCTGTTGAGACGCTGACGCTCGCGGTTGGAGAGAAGCTGGCCGCCGGTGTCGTCATTCAGGAGCGAGGCGAGGGCGGTGCGAGCGCGGACGACCTGGCCCTGTTCGAGGAGCTTGGCCGCTTTGTCCATGGCGGCGTGGGCGGCGGAAGCGGGCTGGGTGGAATCGGAAGAAGGGCGCGGCGTCGCGACCTGAGCCCAGACCGAAGTTGCTCCGAGAAGCGTGGCGCCGCTGAAGGCGGCCGCGGCGAGCAACATACGGGCGGGGGAGTTCTGACGAGTCTGCATTGGCGTCTCCAAAACCGCGGGTCGAACACGGTCGGCGCAGGGCGCCGAGAAAAAGGCACGCTCCCGACGCGTCCTGGCGTCGGAACAACAGGTCCATCGGCTGGGCGGGCGGAATCCCCTTTTCGGGCGCGCTCGCTGGCCGGGTGCTTCGGGCGCGAGCCGACCACCGGCCCGTCCCGGACCCCGCACGTAGGGCGGAAAGATAACCACCTTGGCCCGACGATGCAAACCCGTGCGTCACGGGATCGGGGTGGAGGGGCGGCCGCGTGACTGGTCCGGGCCGGAGCGTCCGACCCAACTCGTGAACCAGAAGCGCGAACCGTCCCTTCGGGGTGGTTCGTCGCGCGTCATCCTGCACGCGCGTCCCGCGCGTACCGACCGTGCGGTCGGAAACGCTGCGTGGGGGAGGTGACAATAGGTATCCGGATCGCGCCGGGCCCAATTCGAGTCACCCTTTCCGGCCCAAGGTCCGACGCTTTTCCGTCTCCCGGAGTTCCCGAGTATTCACCAATCGTCGGTCCCTAGGGCCCGTCTATTCGAGCCATCGGCTCGAAATGATCCGGGAAGGCTCGGGATCGGCGCTCTCACCCTTCGGAATCTGAAGTTCGCCCACCCGATCCGGCGCCACTCGGTCGATCGCGACCAGGATCAGGTCCGCGTCGTCGGGAGGCGGGGCCTTAGGCAGAGCCTCCGCGGCGTCCATCGCCATCCGCTCGGCCTCCTCGAGGGCACCGGCGGCGACGATTACCTCGGCGTATCTCCGGCGCCCCTCGTCGCCCATGAACCGAGCGACGCAGTGCCAGATTGTGTTTCCCAAGTCCTTCCCCTCATCGTCCACGTTGTTTGTTGGGTCGATGTTCAGGAGAAGGCGCCATTCGTCGCGCAGGTCTTCGACGATCTGGTCAAAGGTGAGGAGGCTCTCGTCGGCGCTGTTGAGCACGCCGCGGTGCTCGTGGGCGGTGGCGTCGGCTCCGGCGGGGTCTTCGCGGGGTTCGAGGTCGAACGAGCGGAGGAGGGCCTCGATCCGTTCCTTCATGTGGGGCTCGGCCCGGATCGTGACGATCTTGTGTTCGTCGACAAAGGCGTAGAAAAAGGGTTCTTCGGTCATCACGCCGAAGCCGCACAGGCCGTCTTCGTAGAAAAAATCGCGGTACCGGCGAAGGCACTCGAGGAAGCGGTCCATGCCGATGAGGTCGTAGGCGATGTAGGGGTCGATCTCGCGGAAATCATCGCGCCCCAGGACGTCGAGGATCGGGAATACGCGTCCCTTGAACAGCGAAAAGAGCTGGCGGCAGAAGGGCTCCAGGCGCTGGTGCGACATCACGATGTCGAAGACGTAGCGGTCCGGCCATTCCTCGAACTCGGCGTCGGCGTCGGCGTCCGCGGGCTCGAAGACCATGGTGTAGCCCGGTTTGGGCTCCATGTCTTCAACGGGGTAGACGCCCAGCGGGAACTGGAAATCGCCGATGAGGTGGCGTTTGAGGGAGGTGTCGACGGCGCAGCGGGACATGGGGAAATGGTACGGGCGGCGGGGCGACGGGAGTGCCGCCGGGTCGCCGAGTTCAATGAGCCGAACCGAGAAACAAAGAGGAGCGCGGCGGGGTGGTCGAGTAAAGGGGTGACGAGGCAGAGACGCTTGGCGGAGGGGCTGGATGTACGCGTAGACCGGCGTCAAACGTGGAGCCGAGGCCGTCACGACTACCCTAGGCCATGGTTCAATCCGCGCAATTGGGAGACGGTGGGACGGGCGACTCAGGATCGGGCGGCCGTGCGGGCGGGGGTTCGGGTGGCGTCGCGATCCTCGCGGTCAGCGTCGGCAACTCGCGCATCAAGTTCGCATCGTTCAACGACCTTGAGATGCTGGACGCCGGAGCGGTGATGAACACCGAGCTTGATGAGGCCGCGGGCTTGATCGTCGGAATGCTGGGGCGCAGCGCCGGGGCCGAGATCGTGATGGCGTCGGTGAACCCCGCGATAGCGGACAAGCTCGAATCGATGCTGACCGAGCGGACCGGCGGCTCGATCTATCGCCTCGGGCGCGACCTTGGCTTCCCAATCAAGCACGCGCTCGACGATGATTCCACGCTCGGGCAGGACCGTTTGCTCAACGCCATTGCTGCGTTTGAGATGGCGCGCCAGGCGTGCATCGTGATCGACTGCGGCACGGCGATGACGATCGATTTCGTCGACGGCGAGGGGACGTTCCAGGGCGGCGCGATCGTCCCCGGAGTGCGCATGATGCTCCGCGCCATGCACGGGCAGACCGCGGCTCTGCCGATGCTGGAGCTGAAAGCGCCCGAGGCCGAGCGAGGTGCGTTCGGAAAAGACACCGCCCATGCCATGACGATCGGCGCGATCGGGGCGGCCCGCGGCGCGGTGTATCACCTCGTGAACACCTACGCCGAGGCGTATGGCGGCTACCCGCGCGTGATCGCGACGGGCGGCGACGCGCGGCTGCTCTTTGAGAACGACGAGATCGTCGAGCACGTCGTGCCCGACCTGCAGCTGCGCGGCATCGCGGTGTGCGCCAGGGCGGCGCTCGCGGAAGATGCTGGGGAATGAGCGTGGCTGCGCTCCCGCACGAGGTTCGTGGCGTGGTCTGGCGTCTCGCGTCGCCCGCGGGCGGGCAGGCGGCGATCGCGGTCATTGAACTCGTTGGAAGCGACGGGGCGGCGATCGACTCGGCGTGGCGCGCGTGTCGCCTGGGCGAGCTACGCGTCGGTGCGGTGCGGCTGGTGGACTTCTTCGGCGTCGATCACGGCATCGCGGCGCGATGGAGCGAGACGCTCGTGCATCTCATGCCGCACGCCGGGCCGGTCGTCGTGATGAAGATCGCCGAGAAGCTGCGCGCACTCGGTATGGAGGAGCGTCGAGAGATCGACACGCGGGCCGCGTATCCCGAGGCCCGCGATGAGATCGAGGCGCGGATGCTCGCGGCGCTCGCGAAAGCGCACAGCCCCCGCGCGGTGGATCTCTTGCTCGACCAACCGAGGCGATGGCGCGAGCGGGCTCAGGGGTGCGGCCCCAAGGGCGAGGCGGACGCGAAAACGCTCAATCGATTGATCGATCCGGCACTCGTGGTTGCGGTCGGACCGAGCAACGTCGGAAAGTCCACGCTCCTCAACGCGCTGGCGGGGCGAGCGGTCTCGGTCGTTGCCGATGAGCCGGGCACGACGCGCGATCATGTTGGAGTTTTGCTCGATCTCGGCGGCGTGGTGGTTCGCTATGTCGATACGCCCGGCGTGCGGATCGGCGCGCCGGTGGTCGAGCGGGAGGCGATGGCGACGGCGATGGATCTGGCGAACCGCGCGGACCTGGTGATCGCGTGCGGCGACGGCGGCGAGCCCGCGCCGATGATGAGCGTGTCGAATTCGATCCGGGTGGGTCTGCGTGCGGACCTTAGGCCGATCATGTGGCGCGCGGATGTGAAGGTGTGCGCGCCGCGGCACGAGGGGATCGAATCGCTGGTAAGGATGGCGCGGGAGGCGCTGGTGCCGGAGGAAGCGATGAGTGACCCGCGGGCATGGAGATTCTGGGAGTAGGAAGTCACCCGTGGCGGGCGGCGGGAGATCGAGCCGAAATCGCGTCGGCGCGGAGCCTACGGCGTGCAGGCTCGAAGCGAAAAGGCGGAGGCCGAGTTCCAACAGTCACGAGCATCCTGCCGGAGGCGCCGTGGGTAGTCGGATGACGCGGGGGAGCGCGAGAATCCGCTTGAGCCGTCGGGTCACCAGGGATTGAGTCTGAAAATGACCAGGGTCGTCGATCGGCAGGCCCGCGTGCCGCCTTCGTCTGCGCTTCGACTCTCTCGACGTGCCCAGCGTGGGTGTAAGTATCCGCGGGGGCCGAGCAAAGCGCGGCCAAAAACACGACGAGCTCGGAACCGAAGCCCCGAACCCGCCGGTGGTGTAGAACAGTTCGTTACGACTGTTCCGTCGTGACTGGTTGTCGCTCGGATTTGGGCCGTCCCGTGGTCCGAACACTCCGAATATGCCACCGATTTCTGGCCTTGCCACCGAAGTTGGCAAGAATCTGTGGCTCTTTCCGGACGGTCGCGCCTTTTAACGGCTCGGCCGGCCCGGACGGGGCGGTAAGATACCGAACTTACCCCGGATTTTCACCGGGGCACAGGCTTCGGACAGGTTTTCCACAGGGGGCGGGCCGCCCGCGTTTGCCGGGTGAATCCGCAGATACGGAGATTCTCATGGCGACCGATATCCGTTCCATCCTCGGCCCGCAGGCCGACGCGCTTCTGGGGTACGAGTCCAAGACCGTGAACCGCTCGCGGCTTCACCTGCCCGGGCCTGATTTTCTTGATCGGGTCGTTGCCCAGTCCGACCGCTCGCCGGTGGTGATGCGGAACTTCCAGACGATGCTGAACGCCGGCCGCCTTGGTGGCACGGGGTTCGTGTCCATCCTTCCGGTCGACCAGGGGATCGAGCACTCGGCGGGCGCGTCGTTCGCCCCGAACCCCGACTACTTCGACCCCGAGAACATCGTGAAGCTGGCGATCGAGGGCGGGTGCAACGCGGTGGCGTCGACGCTGGGCGTCCTCGCGGCCGTGTCTCGCAAGTACGCCCACAAGATCCCCTTCCTCGTGAAGTTCAACCACAACGAGATGCTGACGTACCCGAACGTGCATCGCCAGTCCTACTTCGGCTCGATCCGCCAGTGCTATGAACTCGGCGCGCTGGCGGTCGGCGCGACGATCTATTTCGGCAACGACTCGGCCCGCGATGAGATCGCCTACGTCTCCGATATGTTCGAAGAGGCCCACCAGCTCGGCATGGTCACGGTCCTCTGGTGCTACACCCGCTCGCCCGGCTTCAAGGTCAAGGGCGCGGACGGCAAGTCCACCGACTATCACGCCTCCGCCGACCTCACCGGCCAGGCCAACCACCTCGGCGCGACCATCAAGGCCGACATCATCAAGCAGAAGCTTCCGACCAACAACGGCGGGTACGCCGCGATCAACAGCGGCGGCTCGTCGTACGGCAAGTGGGACAAGCGCGTGTACACGAACCTGTGCGGGAGCGACGAGGCGGGCAACGGCGGGCACCCGATCGACCTGTGCCGCTACCAAATCCTGAACAACTACATGGGGCGCGTGCCGCTGATCAACTCGGGCGGCGAGAGCAAGGGCGCCAGCGACCTTGCGGAGGCGGTGGCGACGGCCGTCATCAACAAGCGTGCCGGCGGCATGGGCCTGATCTCGGGTCGCAAGGCATTCCAGAAGCCGCTCAAGGATGGTGTGGCGCTGCTGCACGCGGTGCAGGACGTGTACCTGGACAAGAGCGTGACGGTGGCGTGAGTAGATCGCGCGGCCGAGAGGGCTCGGTCGTTGACGCGAAACAGATTGGCGAGTTTTCAAGGCCGCGGGGTTGAAATCCCGCGGCCTTTGTATTGGGCGTGATCGACACGCCGTGGGCTCGCGCGCCACCACACCGGAGGCCTCGCGGAGATTCACCAAGGAACGAACGTCTCGCCTTGGCACCTGCTCGCGCGGTACTCGCGCAGCAGACTCGCCCGGTTGTCCAAGTTGCCACTCGGTACGCGCGAAGTCGGGTTTCGGTATTCCGGGAGCATGGCCTCGAGCGGCGCCGGATCGAGTCCTACCTCGGCTGCAATTTCGCAGGTGCTCCAGAAGGCATCAAAGTCCTTGTGTGCGTCATCTTTCAGAAGCTGAAAGGCCTGGAGCAGAAGCTCCGGATCGGTGATGGTATTGGCCAGCGAGAGCTTGACGGCCGAGCTGGCGGCCTTGTCGCGGACCCACATGAGTGAGTGGGACATGAGTTTCTTGAGCAGGGGAATGGTCTGCTCGCAAGGCTCGATTCGCTCGAGTTCCGTGGCGACGAATTCCTGGCACTCGCGGTTTGGATAGCTCGCGATATGCTCGAGCGCTTTGCAACGGCTGCGAAAGCGACCGGAGACCATCCAGTACGCGTAGTCCGCGAGAGGGTCGGGGCTGCTGAGTCGACGTGATGCCTTCAGTGCGTCGATGGCTTCTCGAGCCGCGGGCCCGAGGTCCGCGAATGCAAGTTGAACCGCGGTCCGGAGTGCATGTCCGTCGGATGTACTGACCGGAAACCCGAGAAGTTGAATCAGAAAGGGCACGACGCGAGGATCCGAGGTGTCGGCGCGCCCAAGGTAGGCCGCGAGTTCGCATAGGCATTCTTCGGTTTCACCCCAGAGCGGTGCCGGTGGGGGCACGCTGATTGCTGCAGGCAAGACCGCGTCGAGCACATCGCTCACTGGATAGTTCCGGTCGCGGGCGAGCTTGAGAGCAGCGCAGGCACGATATGGCTCGGGACCCGGAAGTTGCGCCATCGCGGCGGGCGCCAGCCCGGGGGCATCAAGCTTGAGCTGGCGAGCGACTTCAAGAACGTACGCCTTTGAGTATGGGTCCTTGACGGTCGAGAGAACGTCGACGATCCGCTCTGCCAGCAGCGCCCGCTCCGAACTCGAAAGGTCGCGCCCCAGATAGTGAACATCGGCGGTCCAGGCAGTCCTGCCCCGGGTTCGCCGTTCGGCAACGACGCGTGCTTCGAATTCGCTCCAGTAGCCACGTTTGTTGATTCCCCACGGGAGCGCGTAGATCAAGGCACGTCGCGGCATCCATTGCCAGTAGGTTCCCACCTTGTACGCGCGCCAGGCGGGCTCGGCGGTCGGAGAGGAGAGCAGAACGAGGCCGAGCAGCGCCCAGACGTAATGGCGGCGGGTCTTGCGGAGCGCCGCCTCGGAGGGTGCGACATGGCCGCACTCGGGGCACTTGAGGTCCTTGGCGCCGGCCATGTCGTATGTGCAGCGCGGGCATCGGAGGCGACCACGCGAGCGATCCCAGAATAGCGCCAGGAGCAGCGTGATCGCGCCCGCGGCGAAGACGTACCACACGGTGATCTGAAGCCACGTCGGAAACTCGAAGTAGCCCATGATTTCAGCGTATCAAGAGCGAGGATCTCACGTCACCCGCAACGCACGCCCGATGCGACATCATTCGTTGTTCTTCATCGCGTTCTTGCAGATCTCCACCGTTTTCCGGTACTGCTCCAGGTCCGGGTGGTCCGAGGGGAGCAGGCGCTCCGCCATCGCGAGCGCTTGCTCGCCGAGTTTCACCGCGCCGCCGGCATCGCCCGACTTGGATTTCATCACCGCCAGGTTCGCAAGGCTCCACGCCACGTCGGGGTGGTCGCCCTTGTGGAGACGCTGGTACATGGCGGCGGCCTGCTCGGTGAGCTTCTCGGCGCCCGGCGCGTCGTTGTTCTTGGAGACCGCGACCGAAAGGTTCATCATCGCCATCGCGACGTCGGGGTGATCGCCCGGATAGAGACGCTGATACATCTCCATCGCCTCGCGCACCAGGGCCTCGTTTGCCTTCAGATCGCCGAGCGAGGCCCTGGCGAAGGCGAGGTTGTTCAGGCTTTCGGCGATTTGCGGATGATCACCCTTGTGGATGCGTCGGCGCATGTCGAGGGCGAGCTGGTAATACTCCGCGCCCTGCGATGTGTCGTCCTGCATGGAGCGGACGTAGCCCATGTTGTTGAAGGACTGGGCGATGCTGGGATGATCGCCCGTGTAGAGCCGCCGGTACATCGCCGCGGATTCGCGGTAGAGCTCCTCCGCGTCGGCGTATCGCCCGAGCGAGCACCGCACGCCCGCGACGTTGGAAAGCGCCAACGCCACATCGGGATGATCGCCCGGGTTCAGACGCCGCTGCATGTCGAGCGATTCGGTGTAAAGCAAGAGCGCGTCTTCGTACCGGCCCGCGGCCTGTGTCGCGGTCGCCAGGTTGTTGATACCCATCGCCACCGCCGGATGATCGCCCGCGAAAAGGCGACGGCGCATCTCTAGCGCCCGCTCGAACATCGGGATCGATTCCTCGGCCTTGCCCAGCTGCATCCGGACGAAGGCGACCGCCTCGATTGCCTGCGCCACCGCGGGGTGGTCGCCCTTCCACAGCCGTTGGCGCATCGCCAGCGACTGCACGATCACCTGTTCTCCCTCGCCCTCTCGCCCGAGTGCCACCAGGCACGCGCCCAGGTTGTGCAGGCCCTGGGCGATCGCGGGATGATCGCCCGCAAAGACGCGGCGCTTCATCTCCAGTGAATGGGTGAGGAGCGGGAGCGCGCCGGCGGCGTCGCCGAGCGACTTGCGCACGTTGCCGAGATTCGCCATCGCTGACGCGACCCGCTCGTGGTCGTCCGGATGAAGGCGTCGGAGCATGCCCAGAGCCTGCTCGTGGTACGGGAGCGCTTCGCTCTCACGCCCGAGCGACTCGAGCACGATGCCCATCGACGAGAGGCTCTCGGCCACATCGTCGTGGTCGCCCGCGTGGATCGCGCGGCGCGTCGCCAACGCGCGGGCGTAGAGCGGCTCGGCCTCGGCGGCGCGGGCGTTGTTCTCCAGGATCGTCGCCACGGTCTCCTGCAGGGCCGCCTCGGTTTCCGGGTCGTCCCTGAAGCGTCCCGATTCCAGATCGCGTCGAGCGCTCGCCATCGCCTCGAGGATGGTGGTGCTCTGGCGTCCGCCCTGCTCCGGGTCCGCGCTGCGCAGGGCCTCGGTGACGAACCGATTGATCGCCTGGGCTCGCACGCGGGCGCGGGCTTCCGCCGCGGCGTTGGCCTGCGCGAGCGATCGCTGCTTTTCGGCCTCGGCGCGCTGCTCGGCCTCGCGCGTTTGCGAGGCGACCGCGTTGTCTCGTTCATCGCGGGCGAGCTTGGCCT